>NZ_DJIO01000028.1:77491-79232 GCF_002433655.1 Thalassolituus sp. UBA6592
GTGTCGGCAGTTCGATTCTGTCTCTGGGCACCACCTCTTCTTTTCAAGCATCCCCATAAGATCCCAAAACCCTTGCCGTTACTGGCTCGTAGCCTTATTGTTTAGCCTGTTACTACCCATTTGATTCCGTATCATCCCAAAACTTTGGGGGTACTTTCGGGGGTATTTCTCAGTCACACGGTAGCTGATACCCCCATTTCCGCGGGGGTACATCGAAGTCCTACCGACTGAACAGGTGTAGGTATGCTGAAAGACACAAAAATCAAGGCGCTGGAAGCTAAAGAAAAAGACTACAAAGTCTCAGATACCGGTGGTCTCTTCCTGCTGATAAAGACCACCGGTGCCAAATACTGGCGGCAGAAATACCGCTTTATGGGCAAAGAAAAGCTGCTGGCCATTGGTACGTACCCAAGTGTAACCCTTAAACAAGCACGTAAGGCTCAGGAAGAAGCCAAAGATCTTCTGAAAGCCGGTATAGATCCAAGCCTTTACCGTAAACAGCAAAAAGCCCGGCGTGAGCTGGAAGCCGATAACAGCTTTTCAGCCATTGCACGCGAATGGCATGCCCGCCAGTCAAATACCTGGGCTCCGATTACAGCGCGACGAAACCTCGACCTCATAGAAAAAGACCTGCTCCCACAGCTCGGTAAGCGACCTATATCAGAGCTGCAGACTTTTGAACTCGTCGGCTGCCTTAACAGAATCATTGACCGCGGCGCTATCGAAACTGCGCACAAAGCCCGCCAGATCGTTAATCAGGTGTGTCGTTACGCGAAACAGACTGGCCGGCTTGAGCACAATCCCGCCTCAGATCTTGCCGGCGCGATCCCTCCGAAAAAAGTTACCCATATGGCTGCTATCACTGAACCCAAAGCCTTTGGTCAGCTCTTGGTGGATATTGATAGCTATAAAGGCTCCCACATTCTGAGAACAGCCCTCGCACTGGCACCCCTGCTATTTCAAAGACCCGGCGAGCTGTGTGGCATGGAATGGTCAGAACTGGATCTGGAGCAGGGCCTGTGGACTATCCCCAGAGAGAAAAAGAAAGAACGCAACCAGGTTGAAGGCGATCATATCGTCCCACTCAGCGAACAGGCACTCGCCTTACTGATAGACCTCCAGCCGATAACAGGCCGCAGTCAGATGGTCTTCCCTAATCAACGTGACCACAGCCGTGCAATCCGTACGGAGAGCTTAAATAAAGCCCTGCGCACGCTAGGCTATGACACCCGCACCCAACAATGCGCCCATGGCTTCCGGGCCTCTGCCCGTACCATGCTGGACGAACAGCTGAACCTCAGGATTGAGTGGATTGAACATCAGCTGGCACACAAGGTACGCGACACTTTAGGAAACGCCTATAACCGTACCAAGCATCTGCCTGAACGGGTTCAGATGATGCAGAGGTGGGCGGATTATCTTGATAATTTAAAACGGCAGTTTCTCGCGGGGAACGTTGTAACTGCAAACTTTGTATAGAGGGCAGCCTGTTGAAATTTTCCTCTTGGGTGCCTAAAGAAGTAAAGCAACGGCATCTAGCCGTATTTCCGAAATCTCTGACCATAAGCTCTGCCGACATAGGTCATAGCGGCAGAGAGTACCTAGAGAAACTCCTTGCTTCCAATGACGCTGCTATCACACTGACATGGACAGCCATAGAAAACACACTAACCAAGAAGCACTTAAAACAAGCTGAAGAATATCCAGAGAATTTCAACTGTAGTAGTTCAGACCCAATCTG
>NZ_DJIO01000185.1:0-131 GCF_002433655.1 Thalassolituus sp. UBA6592
CGATGCTTACAAATTTACGGTTCTGCGGGCCTTTCACTTCGAAAGTTACAGTGCCGTCAACAGTCGCGAACAGAGTGTGGTCACGACCGATTTTTACGTTGGTACCAGCGTGGAATTTGGTGCCGCGCTGA
>NZ_DJIO01000185.1:456-7436 GCF_002433655.1 Thalassolituus sp. UBA6592
GTGCCGCGCTGACGAACGATGATGTTACCGGCTTTAGCAGCCTGACCGCCGAACAGTTTTACGCCAAGGCGTTTACTTTCGGAATCACGACCGTTACGGGTACTACCAGCAGCCTTTTTGTGTGCCATGGTGGTCTTCTCCTGTTCTGGGGTCTCTGCAACACTGCGGATGCGTTGATCTGGCCGATCCCCGGACCCCGGGATTAAACGTTAAGTTTGAAGATTAACCAGCGATGCTGGTGATTTTCAGTTCAGTGAACCACTGACGGTGGCCCATTTGTTTCATGTGGTGCTTACGACGCTTGAACTTCAGGATCTTCACTTTTTTGTGACGACCGTGAGCTACAACTTCTGCAACTACTTTAGCGCCTTCAACAACTGGTGCACCGATCTTAACATCGTCACCGTTACCGATCAGGAGAACTTTTTCCAGATCGACAGATTCACCGGTCGCAACTTCCAGTTTTTCAACTTTCAGAGTCTGACCTTCTTCAACGCGGTACTGTTTACCGCCAGTCACTACTACAGCGTACATATCTGTACATCTCCGCTTTATGCCTGATCTGTCAGGCAATTTTATGGCTGCTTCTTAAGCCTGCTTCTACTGGCAACGCTCTGGTTTCCATATGGCAGGGAGCAGAATTTCGGGGCGCGAGACTATACCCCAACAGAATCCCCCGCGCAACCCGCTTGCCGGGCGATTGTAGCAATATTTCAGATTTTCCGCCTGCCCCTCGTTGTCCCGCTGCTGCGCTGCCGCTAAACTTGCGGCCGACCCAATGACAGCTGGCCCAGAGCCGGCTCCGACAAGGCTTATTTGTTCATGCAGATTCAAGACATTCTTGCTGTTATCAGCGAGGAATTTCAGGCAGTAGACCGTCTTATTCACCAGCAGCTGGCGTCCCGTGTGCCTTTGGTGGAGAAAATCGCCGACTATATTGTTTCCAGCGGCGGCAAACGTATTCGTCCCCTGTTAGTACTGATGACCGCCAAAGCATTCAGCGAGTGCGATGAACGCGCAGTAAAGCTGGCCACTGTTATTGAATTCCTGCATACCGCTACCCTGCTTCACGATGACGTGGTCGACACCTCGGATATGCGCCGTGGCAACCCGACAGCCAACGCCAAGTGGGGCAACGCCTCCAGTGTTCTGGTCGGTGACTTCCTTTACAGCCGCTCCTTTGAAATGCTGGTTGAGCTGGAAAACCTGCCGGTACAGAAAATTCTCGCCACCGCCACCAGCGTGATCGCCGAAGGTGAAGTCCTGCAGCTGACCAATGTCAAGAACCCGGATACCACGGAAGCTCAGTATATGGACGTGATTCAGGGCAAGACCGCCATGCTGTTTGAAGCCGCTACATGGGGTATGGCCAGCCTGCTCAACCGTTCTGAAGAAGAGCGCGAAGCCATGCGCATTTATGGCCGCGAACTGGGTCTGGCCTTCCAGCTGATTGATGACGTGCTGGATTACGACGGTGATGCCGCCGCCATGGGCAAAAACGTCGGTGATGATCTGGCCGAAGGCAAGCCAACCCTGCCACTGATTCACGCCATGGCCAATGGCAGTGAAGAGCAGCGCAAGCTGGTGCGCAGTGCCATCCGTAAGGGCGGTCTGGAGGACATGAGCGAAGTATTGAACATTGTCCACGAATTAGGCTCTATCGATTACACCCGCACCAAAGCCGACAACTGTGTTGCCGAAGCCCGTCGTCAGCTGAGCATTCTGTCTGAGGGCCCTGCCCGTGATGCCCTGGATGCACTGGCTTTGCTGGCGGTACAACGTAACCAGTAACCTTAAAACGCTGACCACCCACAGGAGCCTGCGGTGAAACTGCTGACCAATTTGTTTAGCGATAAAAGTATTGGCACCCGATTTACCGGCACCAGGCTGATCTGTTCTGTGCTTGCGGGCCTGCTGCTGAGCTTTAATGCCACCGCCGGGATTCTGGATTCGCTGGTCGGTAACGATGAGCCTGACTTTCTGCCGGTGGATCAGGCCTTTCCACTGCAGTTTGACATTGTTCCCGGCACCCTGACCGCCAGCTGGAATTCAGCTGATGGTTACTATCTTTACCAGCACCGTATTTTCGTTACTCAGGGTGAAGAAAAAATCGAGCCTTCGTATTTCTCTCTGCCGGGTAAAGAAAAAGAAGACGAAGCCTTCGGTCTGGTCACTGCGTATTACGGTCCACTGGATGTGGAATTTCACCTCACCGGCCTGCAGCCGGGTGAAGCCATTCTGCATTATCAGGGCTGTGCCGATGCCGGCCTGTGCTATCCCCCACAGCGCCAACCCATTCAACTCACCGCTGCAGATCTTGAAGCCCCGGCCTCACTGCTGCCGCAAGACAACACACAGACTTCCGGCAACGCCATCACGCCAACAGCAACGGATAAACCGGCCGTATCCGACGATAACAGCTGGTTTGCCAACCGCAGCTTCGCCGCTGTACTGGGGCTGTTTTTTCTGCTCGGGCTGGGCCTGACCTTTACCCCCTGCGTGCTGCCTATGGTGCCGATTCTGACCAGCGTGGTGCTGGGCCAGGGTAATACCTCCGGACGCAAAGGCTTTGTGCTGTCGTCGATCTATGTTCTGGGCATGGCGGTCACCTATGCCCTTGCCGGCCTGACGGTAGGACTGCTCGGCGCCGGCGCCAATATTCAGGCCTGGATGCAGACGCCTGCGGTCCTGATCGCTTTTGCCCTGCTTTTTGCCCTGCTGGCTCTGGCGATGTTCGGCGTCTATGAACTGCAGCTGCCCTCCGGCCTGCGTAACCGCCTTAACAGCATCAGCCAGAATCAGAAAGGCGGACAGGTTCTGAGCGTATTTGTGATTGGCGTGCTGTCTGCTCTGGTGGTGTCACCCTGCGTATCTGCCCCATTAGCCGGCGCGCTGGTGTATATATCCACCACAGGCGATGCCTTCACCGGTTTCGCTGCGTTGCTGGCGCTGGGTCTGGGCATGGGCACACCGCTGATTATTCTCGGTACTACGGGCGCATCGGTACTGCCGAAAGCCGGTGGCTGGATGAATCAGATCAAAGTCTTTTTCGGCATACTGCTGTTAGCCGTTGCCGTGTGGCTGTTAAGCCGCATCCTGCCCGGCAGCATCAGTCTGCTGCTGTGGGCGTTACTGGCGATTATCTATGCCGTGGTATTAGGCGCATTTGAGGCCGCCGCCAGCACAGCACAACGGGTTGTCAAAGGCATTGCCTGGGTTCTGCTGCTGTACGGCGTGATGGCCCTGGCTGGCGCCCTGATGGGCAACAGTAATCCTCTGAAACCACTACAGCTGACCGGCAGTTTCTCATCCGCTGCAACCGCTGCCAGTGAATCTTCGCTGTTCTATCGCACAGAATCCGTCACTGATATCGAGCAGAAAATTGCCAGCGCCAAAGGGCCGGTGATGCTCGATCTGTACGCAGACTGGTGCATCAGCTGCAAAGTCATGGAAGATGAGATTTTCGCCCAGAGCGATGTTCAGCAGCGCCTGAGCCATGTGATGTGGCTGCAACTGGATGTGACGGAAAATTCGCAGCAGCAGATCGACTTTATGCAAAGCCATGCGATTTTTGGCCCGCCAACCATTCTGTTCTTTGATAACGCCAAAGAGCTGCAGCAGATGCGTATCACCGGCGAGCTGGGCAAAGCCGAATTTAATCAGCGGACCTCTGCGCTCTGAATCCGTTTTTCAGCGATTTCAGACATAAAAAAACCGGGTAAAAACCCGGTTTTTTTTTATTCCGCTATTTATTCGTGCCCGATCTTATTCGTGACTGATCTTAGTCCGGCCCACTTTTAATTCGGCCCACTTTTAATTCGGCCCACTTTTAATCCGCCCCAAATCCGACCCAAACTTAATCCAGCCCACTCATAATCCAGCCCGCATTTAATCCGATTCGATCAGGCCGGCACCTGCTGTGAAATACAGTGCAGGTTGCCACCACCAAGAACGATATCCCGTGCATCCAGCCCCACCAGCTCATAATCCGGGTAGGCTTCCTGAATCACAGCGCGGGCTTTATCGTCATTGTTTTCATCCAGTAACGGATAAAAAATCGTCTTATTGGAAATTAAAAAATTCGCATAAGACGCACCCAGACGCTCACCGGCATGACGCGGAATATGTTTGTCCGGCACCAGGCCGTTGGCTTCTTCCTCGGTCATAAATAACGGTCCGGGCAGCGGCAGTTCATAGACGCGGATTTCACGCCCCTGGGCATCACGTTCAGAACGCAGCAGCGCAAGTGCCGCCTGAGAAAGCGCGTACTGAGGATCGCTTTCATCCTCACACACAGTCAACATCACTTCACCCGGGCGCACCACGTGCAGAATGTTATCCACATGGCCGTTGGTTTCATCGTCGTAGAGGCCGGTTGGCAGCCAGATCACTTTATCCACACCGAGATAGTCGTGCATATTCTGTTCGATATCCGCTTTACTCAGATGCGGGTTGCGACTTACATGTTGCAGGCATTCCGCCGTGGTATAGAGCGTACCCTCGCCGTCAACATGAATGGAGCCGCCTTCCAGCACAAACGGCGCCTGATACAGATCCACGCCTTCGTGCACAGCAATTACTGAAGCCACTTTATCGTCATCACTCCAGTCCGGGTACAGACCATCAACTTCACCACCCCAGGCATTGAACTGCCAGCTGATGGCGCGCTTCTCGCCGGCGTCATTCACCACAAAGGTCGGGCCCATATCGCGCATCCAGGCATCGTTGTATTTCACCACAACGATTTTCACTTCATCCGGCAGCTGCGCACGGGCAGATGCTTCGCCAGCGGCAGTCACAGCAACGCCTACCGGCGTATGCTGCACCAGCGCTTTAATAAAACGGGCAAACGCTGCCTGCCCGGGAACGCCCTGGTCACGCCAGTTATCGCCGCGCACCGGCCACGCCAGCCAGACCCGTGAATGTGGGGCATGCTCAGCCGGCATGTGGAAGCCATCGGCAAACGGGGTTGAGTTAATCAGCATATAAATCCCCTGTTATTTCAGTTGGCCGTCAAGCGTGTTAATCAGTTTGTACTGCTCCGGGCGACGGTCACGGAACAGTCCCCAGCTCTGACGCTGATCGCGCACAGCATCCAGATCGAAGGTGTGAATCAATACTGACTGAGTTTCACGGTCAGCCTGCTGCACAACGTCGCCACTGGCGTCGCAGATAAAGGATGAACCATAGAAAGTAACGCTGAGATCGCGGTGCTGCGCGTCTTCCTTACCGATACGGTTGGACGCCACCACCGGCATGATGTTGGTCGCCGCATGACCACACATGGCATTACGCCAGGCTGGCATACTGTCCATCTGCGGCTGACTTGGCTCACTGCCAATCGCCGTCGGAAACAGCAGAATTTCAGCGCCCAAAAGGGCCATTGAGCGGGCGGTTTCCGGGAACCACTGATCCCAGCAGATACCCACACCGACTTTGCCGTAACGCGTATCCCACACTTTGAAGCCACTGTCGCCAGGATTGAAATAGTACTTTTCCAGGTAACCGTCACTGTCCGGGATATGCGTTTTACGGTACGTCCCCAGCAGAGAGCCATCAGCATCGATCATGGCAACTGAGTTGAAACGCGCCGGACCGGCCAGTTCAAACCAGCTGAACGGCAACACCACTTCCAGCTCTTTTGCCAGCGCCTGAAAGCGGGCAAAGGCTTTATTCTCTTCCAGCGTGGTGGCCATATTGATGTATGGCTCGTGGATTTCGATGCAGAAATACGGTGCCTCAAACAGCTCCTGAATCAGGATAATCTGCGCGCCCTCAGCAGCCGCTTCACGGATCAGCTGTTCGGCTTTGGCGAGGTTATCTTCAAGGTTCCACGAGCAGCTCATCTGCGTCGCAGCAACGGTTACATTTCTCATAGTTACCTCCTCAGTTTCTGCTGCCATTAAAGTAACCCCGGCCGGGTAAATCTCTATCCCCCGGGAGGTACATTTTTGCTACAGCCACGACAAAAGCGCTTTCTGTCAGCATTGCCCTTGATTCTTCATAACCAAGGACTCATATAAGCGTTTAACAGAGATTTTGAAGAGAGCCTGCCATGCATTACACCTGCCCTTCCTGCGGTGCCATTAACCGTATTCCGGACGATAAACAGAACCTGCAGGGCACCTGTGGACGCTGCAAAAGCGCGCTGTTTGATGCTCATCCGGTGGCCTTAACCGACGGCGATTTCAGCCGCTTTATCAGCAAAAACGATCTGCCGGTCATTGTTGATTTCTGGGCCAGCTGGTGCGGCCCGTGCAAAATGATGGCACCCATCTTTGCTGAGGTGTGCGGCGAGCTGCAGCATCAGCTGCGCTTTGCCAAAGTCGATACCGAGGCAGCTCAGCAGGTCAGTGCGCAATACGCTATCCGCTCTATTCCAACCCTGATCCTGTTCCATCAGGGGCGCGAAGTAGACCGTCTGGCCGGAGCTTTGCCTGCCCCGCAGCTGAAGCAGTGGATCGCCCAGGCGCTGGCCAAAGTCAGTCGGTAATAATGGGAAAAGGAGGCCTGTTAACGAATCCGGCAAAGTGGCAGTAACGGGCCAAAAATACTGAGAAACATTTTGATTTGACCCAAATCAAAACAGGCTCAAAGCAGAGCGATCTCACCGTTTTTAGCCTGACCTGTATCAAGATGCACTCCGGGTTATGCAGGCACTCTGAAGTCATCTAACAAGGAGAAAGCGCCATGACCATAGACAACCACAGCCTGCACAACGATTTTCCGGAAATGGCTGATCAGATTCGGGCTCTGAAAATGAAGGATCGCCATTTCGCCCGTCTGTTTGACGAGTACCATGAAATCGACCGCGAAGTCCGTCTTATCGAAGAGGAAACAGAAGCCGCTTCTGATGACCGCCTGGAAGGTCTGAAAATGCGCCGTCTGCATCTGAAAGATGATCTGTTTGCCATGCTGAAAGAAGCATAAGCACAGGATTAAAAAAGCCCGCTCAGTGCGCAATGCTGTTCACTTAAGAC
>NZ_DJIO01000090.1:0-7718 GCF_002433655.1 Thalassolituus sp. UBA6592
GACACACCAGTTTTGGTTCACCGGCACGTATTACTGTGACCGTTTACCCTGGCAGCAAAGGCGTCGTGGATATCGAACGGGAGGTATCACTGGGACAGGCCATTCACTCCAAAGGCGTCATGATCATCACCGGATTTCTTGGTAATCGCTATGCACAGAAATTCCCATTGGCGGTTTCTGCCCACATTGCCATGGAACAGTCCTACGGTTATATCGACGGCGACAGCGCCTCACTCGGCGAACTGTGCGCCTTGATTTCCGCGCTTATTCAATCACCAGTTGAACAAAGCTTTGCCATTACCGGCTCCGTTAACCAATACGGTGAAGTACAGGCAATCGGCGGCGTGAACGAAAAAATTGAAGGCTTCTTCCGTCTTTGTGCAGCGCGCGGACTGACAGGAAAACAAGGGGTTATTATTCCCGAATCAAACCGTCGTAATCTGATTCTTAAACCAGAGGTCGTGCGCGCCGTAGAAGAAGGAAAATTTGCCATTCACTGTGTCCGCCACGTTGACCAGGCAATAGAACTTTTACTCAACCGCCCAGCGGGTGAACAGGATGCTGACGGCAATTTTCCGGAAGGTACAGTAAACGGCGATATTATCGAACGCCTGCGCCGTATTTCGAAACTTGGCGAGGATAAAAAGACAGACTGATCAGTGCTGTTTTGATGTCAGCCATTGCGCCAACCGCTGTCTGTTCAGCGGTTTGGCGTGAACATCATCCATCCCGGAATCCAGACAGGCCTGCCTTTCCTCATCACTGACGGCTGCGGTAAGCGCCAACAGGGGGCCGCTGTAACCATTGCGACGAAGTTCCCGTGCACATTCCTGCCCACCCATCACTGGCATATGACAATCCAGCAGAATAGCATCGCAGTTAATGTAATCACCCTGCTCCAGTAATGCCTGACCATTGCCAAAACACTGCACTATGGCTCCCATTTTAGACAGCAGACGTACAATGACTTTCTGACTGGTCGGATCATCTTCAGCAACCAGAATGTTCCATCCGGCCAGAACCGTCATATCTGATGCTGTTTCACAAACGGCAGCGTCTTCCACAGCGCCATATTTAACCGGTACACGCACCCAGAAACGACTGCCCTCACCGGGTGTACTGTCGACTCCAACCTCGCCGTTCATCAGCTGCGCCAGTGATTGACTGAGACTCAGCCCCAGACCCGTACCACCATAGCGCTGCGATGTGTCCGCCGCTTCCTGCTCATAGGCATCAAAAACATGTCGGATACGGTCAGGCCGGATACCCGGCCCATTATCTTCGACTTCAACAATAAAATCAGCGCTATAAGCATTATTTTCGTTAAATGACGCGCGCAGGCAGATATGTCCGGCATGAGGCGTAAATTTACAGGCGTTACCAATAAAGTTAATCAGTATCTGCTGCAATTTATGCGCATCAGCCAAAAAACACTGATCTTTAAGCGAAGAATATTCCTGAATAAACTCAATATTTTTCCGCTGCATAACAGCGGTAAATAACACACTGACTTTATCCAACAGCGCAACCGGAGAAAAAAGAGTTTCTGTTAATTCCAGTTTTCCGGATTCAATTTTAGATATATCCAGAACATCATTAACAAGACCAAGCAACACATCAGCAGACAGCTTCAGATCTTCAACCAGTTCCACCTGGTCAGAATTTAAAGAGGTTTCTGCTAACAGATCGACAAGACCAACAATACCGTTCAGCGGCGTGCGGATTTCGTGACTCATGTGAGCCAGAAACTGGGTTTTCTGGTGAGAAGCAAAATCTGCATTTTTTCGCGCCAAATCCGAACGCTCTGCGCATCGGGCCATGTCTTCAGCGTGAACAATATCAAGATAACTGCGAATAGCGGTGGTCAGGGATACCACCATTCGCGACTGCGTCGCATCTGATTTCATCAGATAATCATTGATTTCATAATCCTGAACCACCTGCTTCTCAGGTGCATAACCGGGTTGCCCGGTACGGATGATAATGCGGATACGATGGTTATGAATGCTGTTGCGGATGTATTCAACCAGTTCCAGACCGGCATGATCGTGTTCCATAACAACGTCGAGCAGAATAACAGCAATGTCGTGACGGGTTGAGAGTATACGCCGTGCTTCTTCCGCACTCTGAGCTTCGAGAACTTCCAGTGGCGCACCGCGATAACGGTAACGTGACAAAACAAGCCGTGTCACCTGCAACACAGCCTCATCGTCATCAACAACCAGGAGTGCTATCGATTCCGGTGGCTGAGCGCGTTCCTTTGTAAAATCGTTCCCTTCTCGATCCGTCATACTTCAGTTCCGGAAAAATCCTGATCACCCCTGCGATTTCCGTCAGGCAGACTCAGCATTCAGAGCCTGCCCTCAGATTAACGTTAGCCGATAGTAAGCTGTTAACCAATAGTCAGCTATTAACCAACGCCTTTTTCAGTGACTTCTGAATCGGATTTTCAGACAGCCAGATGCCAAACAATGCCTTTTTAAAAGCAAATCCTGGTACGGACGACTCAAGATCACCATCTTTATAAACCGCGACACCACTACCTGGCGTATACACAAGATCAAACACATCCCCCTCTTCTATTTCTGAGCGGAATGCTTTGATCAACTCTTCTATATCTTTTTCAATCGGAGCAATATCTCCGTCCGTAGAGCGGATAAAACCATCGCGGGTGGAATCTGCCATCCGCTTACTGGTAATCAGATCCGATGTTATATACAGGCGTATCGCCATCGGTTCATCCGCATCCACAATCTGCTGCGCATCTGTCTGATTATTTTTCAGATACAAAGCAGCAACATAAACATCGAGAAAAAACTTCGAGCGGGCGCCAGCACCGTTGAGGACAAGCTGCTGGTCACCAACCTCGAAAACATCATCGACATCAATATCGTTGATTTCTTTAGCATGCACAACAACCGAAACGGCTGCCGCTGCCACAAGCGTCATAAAAGTGCGGATCATGGGAGAATTCCTGTAATTGTTGTTATCGTGAGGCGACGGCGAAACAGAAACTGCCGTACTACCTTGGTCGATAATAACAGAATGTCTCCGCTGCACCAGCCAGCCGCAGACCACTTTACACTGATAGTACGATCAATAAATCAGCCATTACACTGATGCCCGCACAATATCAGCCAATTACAGGAATCTTTTTTGAAAAAACCGGCGAACGCCGGCTTTTCTATCTGAATTCTTTGATGTTACGGGCGACGAAGCCCAGGGTCATTTCGACCAGGTTTTCGCCAACATCGTAGAATCTGTCGTCCAGCTCAGCAATTTCGTCGGCGTAATCACTCTCTATCTGATCAAACAGCTCAATACGCTCGTCTTCATCAGCAGGTACTTTACGGTCTTCGAAAAAATTGATCAACTGGTCAAGTAAAGCATAAGTATTCTTAGCTTTAATGCGTTCCAGAGCTTCAAGAGTATCTTCCGCGAGGGCGCCAACATCATGGTGCATAAACTGCACAAACCCTCCATTCTCCATTTCACGCAACAACCCGTCGATACAAAATACGGTTTTTTCTGCATCCGACAGCGAGTCATAGCCATCATCCGCTTCTTTACCGTAAATAACATCCGTAATCTGAAGAAATGAATCAGTTTCATCGGCAACATCCAGTGCTGCCTGAATCTCCATGCTCATAGATCCTACTCGTTATTCTCTATATGCTTACTGAAAGGAAAACTCACAATAGCCTACCCGAATTTATTTGACAAAGGTTTTTATCCCCTGCCCGGTCAGCCTGCCCTTTTATCGGCAAAACCGCGCCATACTTCAATTTTTAAGCGGCTTGTGAGCACATTCTTTATATTACGCACTCAACATTTGTGCCAGCACATCAGCCGTTTTGTCCGCTTGCTCCATTGGAAAACAGTGACCGCCTTCAAAATTTTGCCAGTGTATGTTTGCGTTGGCGGCAGATGCCTTGCGGGCAGACCGGGCGATAAATCCATAACTGTCGGAAGCAACCAGAATATCCGTGCGCACACTGATCTGATGCACGGCCTGCCACAAGCCTCTTGGATAAGACCCGAAGATGGACGCTTCCCAGAGGGGGCTGCAGGCCAGTGAAATACCATCAGGCCCTTTATTTGTGCCGCCACGCACAAAATTTTCAAATGCTTCATCGCTCCAGTTGCGGTAAAGCGATTTATCTTTCAGAGCCTTCCACATTTCGCCGGTACCGCCCCACTGCCGCCTGCGGTTACTGACGGATTTAACCAGCCGAGACCGCTTCCATAACCCTGACTTTCGTGCCAGTCGCTGATAGAAAACAACCTCCGGAGAGAAAAGTACGGGATCGAGAAGAATAATGCGCTGAAACAGATGTGGACGGCGAGCGGCCAGCAACAGGGTTATGACGCCGCCCATGGAATGCCCGATTCCGATCACTGGCTGATTGCCCCTGCGCGTTTCCAGCGCATCACCAACCCGCTCTGCCATAGCCACCCAATCCGGCATGCGATGGGCCGGCTGCGCAGAGCCACCATGGCCGGGCAAATCAGTAAGGAGAACGGACCCGCCGTCACTCAAGCGCCGCGCCAATGGCCAGAGTGTTCTGGCACAGAAGCCGTTGCCATGGAGAAAATGCAATACCGGGCGAGCTTCATCACCCGGATAATACCAGCCACGAATGTCCGCCGCTGGGCCGTCGTACCATTCAGTTAATTCTTCTGTCTGATGTGAAACCTGCATGACTGTCGGATTCTTCTTTTTGTAATTGTAGATATCGTCAGCGACGCAAGTGAATAATTTGCGCCAGATGTTTCACTGTGAACTATATTTCTATCAAAGTGAACTTGAATATTAATAAGGAAGTGAACGCTGTGAAGCGTGCGCACGGATGGCCACATATTGAAAGATAAAAGGAAGAGATTATGACTTCAGCAAAAACCCTCACCGCCCTCGAAGCAAACCGCCGCTATACCGATTTAAAAGATGCTGAAGGACAGATGTCTCAGGCCCGCAGGGACCTGGAAGCCGGCGTAATAACTGAAGCGGAATATCGGAATATCTGTGATGTGTGCGTGAAGATTATTCGCGCCAGTCAGGACAGCTGATAAGCAAAGGGCCAGTCAATCTGGCCCCCGCCCGGGTTACCGCTTCATGCCGCTGCCGGCACACCACTGTGAAAACGGAAGGTATCGTCGACGGATTCAATCAGTTCCTGCTCCAGGCGGCAGAACTCGGCAACTCTTGGGGAAATATCATAATCCGCATACTGAGCCGCCAGTCCAAGGTAATCCTGATAGTGACGACCTTCGGATTTCAGCAGTGAACGGTAGAATTTTGCCAGTTTATCGTCCAGAAACGGCGCCAGTTTGGCAAAGCGTTCACAGGATCGCGCCTCAATAAAGGCACCAACAATCAGCACATCGATCAGTTCATCAACACCGCCTTTACGCACCGCATCACGCAGACCGGCAGCATAGCGGGAAGAAGACACATGGCGATAGCCAATGCCACGCTCTTTCATAATGTTCACGACCTGCTCAAAATGCAGCAGTTCTTCACGCGCCAGCTGACTCATCTTCTTCAGCAGATCTTCACGGTCGATATGCTTATACAGCAGATTCATGGCTGTTGTGGCGGCTTTCTTTTCACAATTGGCGTGGTCAATCAGCAGGGTTTCCTGATTTTTCAGCGCCACTTCAATCCAGGCATCCGGTGTTTCACAGCCGAGAAACCCGTTAATCTCTGCCAATACGGCGTCGACACTCATTTTCCTTCCTCAATCATATGTTCAAGCACTGCACGCAGCTCACCTTCAATCGCTACTGACTTCTGTGTATCACCGTCCATCAGACAGAAAGTAACGATGGCGTCCGCAATCAGATCCGCAGGCTCGCCGTCCACCAACAAACGCACTTCCTGAATGGCCTGAGCGCTTTTATTACCGATTTTACTCATGCGGGTGATGACGCGGATCACTTCACCGGCATAGGCCGGGCGACGGTAGCTGATGTTGATATTAGCGACAACGAAGGCCAGATTCCTTGATTCAAACAGCTTAAAGAACTGATAGTGCTCAAAGTAATCCCAGCGCCCTTCTTCCAGAAACTCCAGATAGCGTCCGTTATTCACGTGATGATAGATATCCAGATGATAACCACGGACTTTAATATCGACTGACACAGACAGACTCCCGGAAAAAGGCGGGGATTTTAAGCTATGGGCCCGGTGGCTGCCAGCGCAGATCGTGGAGATTGAAGCCTAATGGTACATCTGTCCGCAATGTAGCCAGCGCCCGGGTCAGCAAAGCCTGCGGCCAGTGCTGCGCCAGAGCATTACGCACGCGGGTATCGCACTGCTCATGGGCAGCAAGAATCAGATCCAGACTGCGGTGCTCATCCAACAGCTGGCCGGCCGTTTTCGGACCGATACCCGCCACACCGGGTAAATGATTCGTGGTATCTCCGGTCAGCGCCCAGAAATCCGGCAACTGCTGCGGCAGCAGACCGAATTTCTGCTCAACCATCAGTTCATCCCAGGTGTAGCGATCAAAGTGATTGCGTACCGTAAGGCGGCTGTTCACCAGCTGGCAGAAGCCCTTATCGGTGGAAAGTACAGTAACCTTCAGGCCCGCAAAAGCGGCTTTTGCCGCCAGCGTTGCCACCACATCATCGCCTTCCCAGCCAGCCAGTTCGATACAGCTGATGCCTGCCTGCTGAAATGACTGACGGATTTCAGCCAGCCCTTGCTCAAGTGCCTGCGGCATTGGCGGGCGCCCGAGCTTATAGTCCGGCCAGACTTCGTGGCGCCAGGTCACACATTTCTGCTCAAACACCACCGCCACGTGAGTCGCCTGCAGCTGTTCGGCATTGCGCACAATCACACTCAGACAATGGCTGCGGGTGGCATCCAGCGCCAGTTCAGACTCCTCCGCCGCGGCATAAATACGGCGGATCAGATTCATGGCATCAATGATCAGCAACTGCATCAGATACTATCCTCTTCGCTATCCGCTGTACTGACGTTTGCCCGCTGCTGTGCAGACCAGAGCTGCGCATAGAGCCCTTGTTTTGCCAGCAGCTCCTCGTGGGTTCCCTGCTCCGCCAGCTGCCTCTGCTCGAGTACGGCAATGCTGTCAGCATTGACCACCGTCGACAGGCGGTGCGCAATAATCAAGGTTGTATGCCCTGCGGAAACTTCATGAATGGCTTCCATAATGCCTTTTTCCGTGCGTGAATCCAGCGAAGACGTAGCCTCGTCGAACACCATGATCGCCGGCCTTTTAAGCAGCATACGGGCGATAGCGATGCGCTGTTTTTCGCCACCGGACAACTTCAGTCCACGCTCGCCAACCACGGTATTCAAACCATCCGGACACTGATCAATCAACCCCTGCAGATGGGCCATTCTGACAACCTCTGCGACTTCTTCATCGCTGGCGTCCTCACGGGCATACAGCAGATTGTTTTTCAGCGTATCGTTAAACAATACAGCGTCCTGCGGAACGATGCCCAGCGCGCTGCGCAACGACGCCTGCGAAACATCACGGATATCCTGCCCATCAATGCGGATTGCGCCGCTCTGTGGATCGTAAAAGCGGAACAGCAACTTGGTTAACGTGGATTTACCGGCACCGCTGGCACCGACCACTGCCAGCGTCCTGCCGGGTTCCAGCTGCAGATTCAGGCCGCGAATAATTGGCCTCTCGGGCTGATAGAAAAACTCCAGCTGCTCTATTTCGACCTTGCCACGGATGACG
>NZ_DJIO01000093.1:0-2700 GCF_002433655.1 Thalassolituus sp. UBA6592
TCGATTACACTGCGCTGCACCTCTGGGCCAACGTACACCCGGGTCAGATTATCGCCCGGAAAAGCCTGAGTGTATGCCTTGTAGCCTCTTTTACGCAGCTTATCCCGCAGCTCAAAAGCATTTTTCTCGTCGGAAAACGCCCCCAGCTGCAGCGTCCAGGTGTAAGGCAGGTTATCTGCATCCAGCGAGGTCTGATCCCCTTTGCTGCCGGGTTGTGCCTGCTCATCCTGCTCAGCAACCGGAATATCCGGAATGCGCACAGCCTCTTCAGCTTCGCCACTGGCGAGCTGCTCCAGCTCGATACGCACTTTCTGTTCATCCTCAACCACCGCCCAGTCCGGCGCATCCGGCATGGGAGGTATATCGCTGCGCAGCCCAACTTTGCTGCGCGATCCATCAAGCACCAGCGGCAGCGCAATAGCGAACGCCACAACAGTTAAGAAGGCACCAACAACGCGCTTTTTTAAATGCTGTTCCACTGCCCCGGTTCTCCTTTAATAACTTCCATTGCCGCATCGACGGTAAAGAACGATCCACAGATCAACCAGTGTCCGTTGTCAGGCAGCAGTCGCATAGCCTCCGCCACCGTGGCTGCGGTCTGCAGCTCAACAGCAGCGAAGCGTGCCGCCAGCGCATCTGCGCTGAGCCCACGCGGACATTCGAGACCACAGCATATCAGCTTATCGTGTTGTGGCAGAGCAGCCAGCACAGCCGCACTTTCTTTGTCGGTCAGCATCCCAAGAATGATACCATCAACATGATGCAGAGAGCTTGCCAGATACGCTGCTGCCTGTTCATTGTGCGCCACATCAAGGGTAACAATCAGCCCCGACGAATGCCGGTAACTCTGCAGCCGGCCCGGCACCCGCAGATGCTTCAATACCCGTTCGACTTTATCCTGAGGCGGCAGCTGATCCATCAGTGCCAGCGTCTGAATCGCGGTAGCAACATTATGATAAGGAATACGTGCCGCAGGCAGGTGCCACTGACGGGACTCTCCATCGTAGAGAAAACTCACATCAAGAGAGCCATCCTGCTGACGGACGACATCAAACACCTCACCCCGTCCAACCCAGCTGGCAGCCATATCTTCGACAGCCGTTCTGGCGTTTGCCGGAGGATTCGGCTGACCGCACACCAGCACTTTACCGGAACGGGCAATGCCGACCTTTTCACAAGCAATCTGTTCTACGGTATCACCCAGCCAGGCCTGATGATCCAGACCAATACTGGTGATCACTGATATATCCGGCTCGACGATATTAACCGCATCCAGGCGACCGCCCAGACCAATTTCCAGCACACAGGCATCCAGCTTCTGTTCAGAAAACCACTTAAGTGCAGCCAGCGTGCCGAACTCGAAATAGGTCAGACTGGTGTCACCCCGCCCGGCCTCTACCGCACGAAAACCGGCACACAGTGCTTCATCAGATACCTCGGTACCATCCACCATCACACGCTCGTTGTAACGATGAATATGAGGTGAACAATAGACACCGACTTTCATACCCTGCGCCTGCAGCAATGCTGCCAGCAGAGCGGACGTAGTACCCTTACCATTGGTACCACCCACCAGAATGACCAGTGGAGCGGGATGCAGACAATCCAGTCGTTCAGCAACCGCTTTTACCCGGTCCAGCCCCAGTTCAATCTCGCTGGGATGGAGCGCTTCAATGCGCTCCAGCCACTGATCAACAGTGGCTGTTTGCGGATCAAAACTCATGACAGATCAGGCATCCAGAGCCGTGCGCATACTGTTTACCAGGGCCGCAACGTCGGTGCGCGCCTTAGCCGCGTCCTCAGCGTTGGCAGCAATCAGATTCACAATCGCTGAACCGACAATAACGCCGTCACACACTTTGGATACCGCCGCTGCGGTTTCGCCATTGCTGATACCAAAACCGACACCCACCGGAATGGATACGTGCTTACGGATACGTTCCAGATTACGCGCCACATCATCGACATCAAGCGCCTTAGAACCGGTCACACCTTTCAGAGAAACGTAGTACACATAGCCACTGCCGGCATGAGCGATGGCTTCAATACGCTCGTCTTTGGTGGTCGGTGCGATCAGATAAATCATGTCCAGCTCGCGGGACTTAAAGAAATCTGCCACATCGACCGCTTCTTCAGGTGGCAGATCCACCATCAGCACACCATCAACACCGGCAGCGACTGCACTGGTCGCAAATTCTTCATACCCCATGCGTTCAACCGGGTTCAGATAACCCATAAGAACGACCGGGGTTTTATCGTCGGACTGACGGAACTCCGCCACCATCGCCAGCACATCACGCAGCGAAGTGTTGTGCGCCAGCGCGCGTTCACAGGCCAGCTGAATAGTCGGGCCATCCGCCATCGGATCAGAGAACGGCACACCCAGTTCGATAATATCGGCACCGGCATCAACCAGCGCGTGCATCATAGGAACGGTGGCTTCTTTCTGCGGATCACCTGCGGTGATGTAAGGAATCAGGGCTTTTTTGCCTTTGGCTTCCAGGGTTGCAAATGCAGTTTTAATACGGGACATCTCAGTCTCCTGAATTCGGTTTCAGCCCGGCATCTGAGCCAGGCCGATTAATCTTTTTCACTTCAGCTACGCCCGTAGCGCAGCGGCTTCCCGGAGCGTTACGAGCGATGAAGATACAAGGCAAGAAACAGCGAAAGAGCGGAGTGTAGTTAACCTACATGAGCATC
>NZ_DJIO01000052.1:0-24055 GCF_002433655.1 Thalassolituus sp. UBA6592
GACTGAAATACAGGAGTTAAGCTTCAGTTCCGCCCACCAATATCCGTAACGTCCGGCTGCGCCGGATTCGCGGCTGAACCCGCTCCTGCAATAAACCACCCACTCACAACCTTCGCGGCTGAAGCCGCTCCTGCAAAAACATCGCAGGCCCGGCCATCCTGCCCCCAGGTCTTACCATCTTTTTTCTCAACAGGATTCACATGTTCACAGACCCGTAACAAAGCCTTACATAACCTTATTTTTTATATGACTTTCTACCCATACCGGCTCAGGCAACCGTATTATTGCGTACATATTTTCGCA
Organism: Thalassolituus sp. UBA6592; assembly: GCF_002433655.1. Taxonomy (NCBI): domain Bacteria; kingdom Pseudomonadati; phylum Pseudomonadota; class Gammaproteobacteria; order Oceanospirillales; family Oceanospirillaceae; genus Thalassolituus; species Thalassolituus sp. UBA6592. Next base: position 304 of record NZ_DJIO01000052.1, read on the forward strand.
ATCCGGGCAGAATTGGCGATACTTATCTGACTCCCTTTTGTTTCTTATTGGCCACGGAAGATTAATGACTGACTCAGCAGAATATCTGCAACCAGATAACGACCCGGCGCTGGAGCACTTTGCCTTCGTCAGCCGTCTTGGGGTTATGTTTGTCGTTGCGGTTATTTGTATTACTGTCATTATCGCCTGGCAGTCAAAAACGCTGGGAAGCATATTGCCTGCAGGCTGGTCTTACATGCATCCGAATACCGCACTGGGATTCTTTCTTGCGGTCGTCTGTCTGCATGCCAGCCGTCACCATTACGATGGTCTCACCAACACCATGTCTGCCGTCGGCATTGTGTTTATTGCCGTATCATCAATGGCTTACCACCTGATAGATCAGCACCTGATTTTTAATACTTTCCTGCAGAATAATCCCAACCCTCCAGCACCTCACTCGCCTTCTCTACAGACGTCTGTGTTTCTTGTCGCTCTGGGGTCAGGTCTGATCGCTATGGAATGGCGTGCTCAATCGCGTTGGCTGACCAATGTTCTGCTGCTGATTCTGCTGTCGCTGTGTACGATATTTCTGGCAGGGTTTATTTTTGAAGCAAACCATCTGATTGATCAGGGCAGTCACATCCGGGTCTCTGTGCCCACCATGACCTGTATGTTGCTGATCACCTACTGCCTGATTGCTCACCCGTTGAACAAGGGCTTTTACACGTTACTCGTACGCCGTGACATGGCCGGCCATATTGCCCGCTCAATTCTGCCGCTGACCTATGTGATCCCGCTGGTATGTATCATCTCTGGTGCTACGCTGGCCTCCAAAGGCATTTTCGATATTCCGCTGGCTGCTGCACTGACCCTGAGCATCGTCAGCATCAGCATGTTTATCACTGTCTACCTGCTGATTTTCCGTATCCGCAGTCTGGAATCTCAGCTGCACGAACAGGCGATCATTGATGAGCTGACTCAGGTCTATAACCTGAAAGGTTTCCGCCTGATGGCTGGCCGCATGATGGATCAGGCTGAACGTCATGGCCTGCCACTGTGCATGATTTATTTCGATCTGAATCATCTGAAAAAAGTAAACGATGAACACGGCCATGATACCGGCTCAGCCATGATACGGCGCTTTGCCGATCTGCTCAGCGATTCATTCCGTAAAACCGATCTGGTCGGGCGTGTCGGTGGCGATGAATTTGTGGTGCTGTGCATGGCCAAAGTACCCAGCTCTTCCCTGAGCCGGCTGGAGATGCTGATGACCACACTGAATTCTGCCGACATAGTGCCTTACAGAATCAGCTACAGTTACGGCTGCGCCTACAGCACCGTCAACAGCCGAATGTCTCTCGACGATATGATGCAGAAAGCCGATATGTTCATGTATCAGCAGAAACACGCCGACCGTAATCAGCAGGCTGAATTATCTTCTGTCTGGCCACTCCCTTCACAGGAAGGATAAGCCGCCAGTATTGAGCCTTGCGAGTCAGATTCGTCTTGCGAATCAGACGCACCTTGCGGCCTCAGCGTTGCAGAACACACAAACTCACTTCCAGCCAGCTTCCAACAATCACGCAGTCAGCGCTCACCCGGCACTACACCGGCCCTGTCCCTTGTATGAAAACGCAGCTGGAGTATCCTTACGGATAACATCTGAGTTCCGAATCTGTTGATTATGAACATACTCCCCGTACGACAGTCCTTTGCCCGCAATCAATACGGCCGGGATTTTGTTGTGGGCGATATTCACGGCTGCGTCACTGCTCTGCGGCAACAGCTGGAAATGATCGGTTTTGACTATCAGACAGACCGCCTGTTCTGTACCGGCGATCTGGTTGATCGTGGTCCTGAACCGGCTCAGGCGCTGGCTTTACTCGATGAGCCCTGGTTTTTTGCTGTTATCGGTAACCATGAGCAACTGATTTACGAAGGCTTTTGTGAAAAATCCGCAGAGGCGCGTGAGCTGATTCTGCAGCACGGTGGCGAATGGATTCTGAACTATGATGAAGACGAAGAATGGCCCGGCTGGTTCCACAAAATTGAATCACTGCCGCTGGCTATCGAACTGGAAAACAAACATGGCGAACGTATCGGCGTTATTCATGCCGACTATCCACTGAGCGACTGGCAGGATTTTCATCAGCTGGACAGTGAACAGGCCCGCCGTGCAATCTGGGCCAGAGAGCCTTTCCGCAATCGCCAGCCTGGCAGCATTGGTGGCATAGACTGGATTATTTATGGTCACAATATTACCGACCATGAACTGCGCCTGGGCAACCGGATTTACATCGACGGCGGTGCTTTCCGCGGCCATCCGTTTATCATAAAAAATATCGACGAACTGTAACCTTCTTTCCTCCTCTCCTTCTTGCCATCAGTCAGTCGGTCACCATATCACTGCACGTTATTGTGTCAGATAGCGCGCCCATGCTTGCGGATAATCATCATCTGTCAGTGTCACCTGCTCCCGTCCGGTATCCAGCTGCAGCTGATAAGCGTGCAACAGGTGATGTTCCGCACCAAGCGTACGGTAATCTTCTGCGGTTAAATCCTGCTCCAGTCTTTTTAAATAAAAACGGCCCTGCTGACTGTAAATTTTATCGCCGATAATGGCATGACCAAGATGCGCCAGCTGTGCCCTTAACTGATGTTTGCGCCCTGTCAGCAATTCACATTCAATCAGCGCGTAACCATCAAACTGTTGCTTCACACGAAAGCGGGTTATCGACAGTTTTGGTGTTTTCACACAACCTTCTTCGTTTTCTTCAACAATGTGCATTCTGGTACGAATGGCACTGTCGTTTTTTTCTGCCAGATAACAGCTGAATTCTTTTTCCTGCCATTGTGGATTGCCCCACACCAATGCGTGATAACGTTTGGCCTGAATCAGCCGGTCTATACGCTTTTTCCATTTACGGTCTGCGTGGTCATAATTGGCCAATAAAATAAGGCCGGAGGTTTCTGCATCCAGCCGGTGCAGCAGATGAGCACTTTTATGCTGAGTTGCGCGTCTGACCAGACTGATCAGGGTGTTGAACAGATTACGAGTGGTACGCGATACCGGCAGCCCCGCCGGTTTGTGTACCGCCATCAGCTCAGGCGTTTCCCATAATAACGACCAGCGGGTATCGGTTTCACCTTCTGTGTGATCAGGTAACAGCAACTCAATCTGGTCCGATGGTACAAGCTGCTGATCCGGCTGCGCAGGCTGTCCATTGACTCTTACATTGCCGCTGCTGATCGCCTGATATATCTCGTCACTGTTCCAGTGGTGATAGTTCTGCCGGACAGATTCGTCCAAAGGTAGGGCGGTATATTCAATCCAGCACAAAATGAAACTCATAATTTACTGACTATTTCCTGATCAAGGTCTAATGTTTATAGCGCGCGAATTTTATTATTATCGGTCACGATTCTACCGCCAACCTGCGCACTGAAGGATAGTCTGCGTAACACCGTACAGGGAATGATACAGGTACACTTATGAACAAGGATTCCATAAGGATTAAAGCCCTGCTGCCAGGCGCCGATCCTGATCAGCTGAGCAGCAAAGCACAGCGTCTGCACCGGTTGCAGACCCTGTTCGCTGTGCTGCTTGCGGGAGTCATCCTGCTCAGCTGGAGTCTGCGCGGGCTGTCTGACTGGATGCCGCAGGGCTGGGATATGATGAAAGGCAGTACCGCGCTGTGTCTGCTGATGACGGTTACCTGCCTTTATATGCTGAGCCATCACCCGCACCTGAGCAGATATTCACTGGTGTTATCCGCCGCACTGACGGCTTTGTGCCTGAACGCACTCTATGGCCATGCAGCACAAGATAATGTCACCTCGGATTACCTATTTCTGCTGCAGCACGAACCTGGCAGTTATGGCCGCATGTCGATACAGACCGCGTTATTTTTTGTGTTCGCCGGTGCCTATATCGCTGTCGTGCATATCAATCCGCGCTGTAAACGGGTGATCTGCGATGTCCTGCTGAGTTTTATGCTGATGCTCGGTGTGGTGATTACCGCTGGCTATATCTACAAGGTCACGACGATGATCGGCCAGAGTGCCGATATCCGCACCGCACCACATACACTGCTGGGAATGTGGCTGGTGATCGGCAGTATGATCACCGGCTCTGACGCCAACAGCTTCCATGTCTTCATCACCAATAACGGCATTGGCAACCGCATCGCCCGGGTCACGCTGCCGCTCAGCCTGTTTATGCCGCTGGCGATCATCACCTTCACTGAAATGATGTATCTGCAGGGTTGGATCAGTGCCCAGGAAACCGCTGCGTTTCTTGCCGCAGTTATGAGTCTGGCCATCATTCTGCTGGTTGCCTGGATTGCGCTGTACACCAACCGGGTGGAAGCCCATCTGCGCAAAGCCATGATGGTGGATGAGCTTACCCAGCTGTATAACTACCGTGGTTTTCATCTGCTTGGTTCAACCCTGTATGAGTTATCGGTGCGCCAGAACAAAGAGCTGTGCATCCTCTACTTTGATCTGGATAACCTGAAAGAAACCAATGATGAGCATGGCCATCAGGCCGGCGATGAACTGATCCGGCGCTTTGCCGGTCACCTGCGCCGCACCTTCCGTAAATCCGACGTCGTGGCGCGGGTCGGCGGTGATGAATTTGCCGTAGTATCGGAAGATCACACCCCGGATACCGCACTGAAGCGTCTGCAGGAAGCGGTAAAATACGACCAGACAGAGTTAAAGATCCGCTTCAGCAGCGGTCAGGTATTGCGCTCGCAGCAACAGGACCCGGCATCCTTTGAGCAGATGGTGGCCGCGGCAGACGCCCTGATGTATGAACATAAACGCTGCAAGCGGGAGAGGCAGCAAAGTCTGGCGCTGGACGACCACGATTCAGAAAATAATCAGTTTGCAGATAGCAATCAGCCCGCAGCTGACAACAGAGGTTCAGATAACGACCGCAATCACCAGCGCATAGCGCGTGGCCTTACCGATAATCACCAGGGGTAAGAACAGCACAAAACGGGCACGCATCAGCCCGGCGATAAAGGTCAGCGGATCGCCGACCACAGGCACCCAGGCAAACAACAGACTCCACACACCAAAGCGCTGATACCAGCGTCGGGCAGTATCCCAACCGGTGGCTTCACTGTGCTTATGCACCCATTTTTCGGCCCACAGGCCGAGCACGTAATTGAGGCAACTGCCGAGCACATTGCCGGCGGATGCCACCAGCCATAGCTGCAGCGGATCACCGCCCTGCGTCACCAGCAGCACCAGTAACCATTCGGAGCCAAACGGCAACAGACTGGCGGCCAGAAAGGCCATAAGAAATAAACCAGACGGATTGGCCAGCCAGGACCAGTCCGTCTGGACTGTCATGAAATCGATCATAGGCGTGAATCAGCTGTCAGCGCGGGCATCCTCACAGGGCTTTACTCACAGGGCTTTACCCACATGACGCCAACGTCAGAACGCACGACTTCTACCCGTGTGCCCTTAGAGATCGGCTGCTCGCTTTTCAGCTGCCAGCGGATCCCGGAATACAGACGGGTCGCAGCACCGGATTGATCGACATCGTCTTCCAGCACAAAGCTGTCGCGGGCGAAGTCGCTTTGTACGTGCGCTTTACGCGACTGATTCTGCAGATTTTTCAGCGGCTTCCACAGTACCGCCGTCAGCAGTACAGTGAGGATGCTGTTGCTCCACAATGCAGTGGTCACGCTGTCCGCCAGCAGGCCAAAGGTCATGGCCAGCCCCGTGATCAGCATGGAAGCGCCGAGAAACAGCAATACAAACGTGCTCAGTCCCAATACCGCCACTTCGATAATCAAAGCGGCAATGCCGGCGACCATCAAAGTCTCCGGCAGGTTGTTGAGAATCACATCCATGAATTACGCCTTCGCATTCAGCGAGTTGATAATGGTCATCGCCTGAGCCACCACGGAGGAAGCATCAGTTGCCTGATCCGGTAAGAGTACCACAGAGGACTCTTTGGCAATCGCCTGTTTGGCTTCAATGGCTTTGGTCGCCAGATCCAGCTGAATCGCTTTCTGACCGATTTCCGTATTCGCCGCCTCACCCACTTTACGCAGCGCTTCGGCACGGGCTTCAGCCACCGCCAGAATAGCCTGGGCTTCACCTTCCGCCTGCAGTACCTGTTCAGCTTTGTCCGCTTCTGCCGCCAGAACCTGTGCCTGTTTACGGCCTTCCGCGACGTTAATGGCCGACTGACGGTCACCTTCGGATTCCAGAATCTGCGCACGCTTAACACGCTCCGCTTTCATCTGCGCTTCCATGGCATCCATAACGGATTTTGGTGGCACGATGTCTTTGATTTCGTAACGCAGCACCTGAATACCCCATGGCTCAGAGGCTTCGTTAATGGAGGTTACGATATTGGTGTTGAGCAGGTTACGTTCTTCAAAGGTTTTATCCAGCTCCATTTTACCCAGTTCAGAACGCATGGTGGTCTGCGCCAGCTGAGTCACCGCGAACACATAATCATCCACACCATAGGTGGCTTTGTACGGATCCAGCACACGGAAATAGAGCACACCATCCACCGACAGAGTGATGTTGTCTTTGGTGATCGCTGACTGGCTAGGTACATCCACGGCCTGCTCTTTGAGGCTGCGGTCAGCGGCAATGCGATCAACAAAGGGAATGATAAAATTCAGACCCGCCTCACGGGTGGCCAGATATTTACCAAAACGTTCAATCATCCAGGCACGGTTCTGCGGCACAAAAATAATGCTTTTCTTCAGCACAATCAGGATGAAAATGAGGGCGAAAACTTCGACCGAAAAGATTTTATTCAGGATGTATTCCATGTCTGTTATGTCCTTGTGAATATCAGTGGCGGGAGTGTACCACCACTTTTACGCCAAACAGTAATCGAACGGATCACGTTTATGGCGTAAAACCCCCTTTTGCGTCACTGCCATATACAGGCAATATAGGTCGTATATAACAACAAAAAATATCTCAGTCGGAGAAGATGATGACCTTCTGGCAAACTCTGATCAGTGAAAGCGGCGCGATACCACTGGATGAACTCAGGCCCAGTCTGGAAATGCCTGATTCACGTTACCTCAACCTGCAGGGGATGCAGATTCATTACCGCGACGTTGGCGACGCCGATGCACCGGTGCTGATACTGCTGCATGGCATTTTCTCTTCTTTACATACCTGGAATGACTGGACTGAGATTCTGAGTAAGGATTTCCGTGTTATCAGCCTCGACAGTCCCAACTTTGGCTTAACCGGTCCACATCCAGCTGGCATGCAACGCTTTCTTTACAGCGATTTTCTCAATGATTTCACCGATGCTCTGGGCATCCGTCGCTGCTTTGTCGCCGGTAATTCACTGGGCGGCTGGATGAGCTGGGAATTCGCTGCGCGCTTTCCGCATAAAGTGGAAAAAATGATCCTGCTCGACAGCGCCGGCTTCTTTTTTATTCCACCCACCGGTCTGTTATTGATGGGGCTGCCGCTGGGGGGCTGGTTAAGTTCCCGGGCAGCACCACCGCGCGCCGCCTTCCGTGCCATGCTGCGCTCTACTTATGCGCAGCCTGAGCGTCTGAGTGATGAAGTGTTAGCCCGTTATTACGAACTCTGGCTGCGTCCCGGTAATCGCCAGGCCGGCGCACGGGTATTAAGGTTTATCCGCAACCGGGCTGGTTTTAACCCACAACTGATCCGTGAGATAATACAACCTGCGCTGGTGATGTGGGGCAAGCAGGATAAGTGGATTCCACCGGAACATGCACAGCGTTTCGCTAAGGCACTGCCGCAGTCAGACGTCATTATGTACGATGACTGCGGCCATATGCCGATGGAAGAAATTCCGGTGCTTTCTGCCGCCGATGCCCGGCGCTTTTTGCTCGGCTGAAGGGGCTGAGTGACCCGGTAATACACAGGCCATTAAAAAAGCCGCAGCAGTTGCAGTGCAGCGGCTTTTTATTCATTAAATACGCTACTTATTACTGCAGCGCTTCCACTTAAGCGTAACGGCTTTTCCACCAGCGGATGGTCAGCGGCACGGAGCAGTTAAGCATAAACGCCGCCAGCATCAGGGTATAAAACGCTTCGATCGACATAATCTGATGCTGCACGTAAGCGATGTCCATCACCACAAATGCCAGCTCTGCCCTCCCTAACATACCAAAGCCAATCATCCAGCTTTCTGCCCAGTCAAAACCACCTGTGTATTTTGCTGCCAGCGCCGCGGACAGCACCTGACCGATAAACAGCGCGACAAACAGAATTACTGACTCTTCAACAACGGACAGAAGAATATCTCCATCAAAAATCAGGTGCGTTCCGAGGCTGACAAAGAACACAGGTCCAATCCAGGAGAAAGCGACGTTTTCGATAATTTCCCGCGCCTGTTTGTGAAAGTCGATTTCTTTATCCTGATGAAATTCAAAGTATTCACGCGAGATAATCAGCCCGGCCATATAAGCACCCACAGCCGGATGAAAACCGAATTCGTGGGCCAGTAAGCCGACGGTAACGGCGATCAGCAGCAGTGACAGCACGGTGTATTCACCACGCCCCATAGACAGCACTTCACGCAGCCCGAAATTACCGATCACAGGAATTTTACGCAGGAAGCCGGCTTTTGCCGGAAACAGCCAGCCACCAATCACAGTCACCAGCACAAAGAAGGCTACCGCTTTACCCAGAATCAGCAGAATGCCATCCAGGCTGACACTGGCCTCGCCGGTGGCAATCGGCACCATAATAGCCACCAGCGCCAGCGAACCAATATCATCCAGTACTGCTGACGTCATAATGCCGGTGGCCGCCGGGCGATTGCTCAGACCTTCGCTTTTCAGAGACACCATGGTCAGAGAGACGGCAGTGGCAGTCATCGCCAGACCACACATCAGCGCCAGATTCTGATTATCCCAGAATGCCATAGCAGCCACATACGCAACCGCAAAGGGTGCAATGGCACCAAACAGTGCAATGCCCCAGCTGCGTTTAATACTGCGCAGAAAATTGCCGGTTTCTTCTTCAAAACCCAGCGCAAACATAATGACGATGATGCCTAATTCGGCAAAGTCGGTAATAAACACCGGCATTTCAGTCGGCAGAATGCCGAGGTTTACCATCACTGCCCCACAGAACAGGTACCACAGCACCGGCGTTAAGCGGGTTTTATCGGCCAGCCATGAGGCAGCAAAAACACTCACCCAAATGATGGCAAGAATCGCGAGATCATGCATAGTTATTCCTGAATTTGTTGTTATGCGGCAATCCCTGCTGATACTTTTATTACTCGATCAAAGACCCAGGATTGCTTTATTTCAGCATATTCAGGGTATCGGTTGCGGTTGATGACTGGGGTCAGTAAAGCGTGATAATTCCCGCCATCATGCTATGACAAAGTGGTTATTCAGCGGCTGGCAATAAAATCAGCCAAGAGGCAAGCGAGAAGAAAGAAAAGAGAAGAGAGAATCAGTGGTTTATTCAACCAGCGTTACTATTTAACCAGTGAGCGGTCAGCCAGCATACCGTCGAGCAGAGAAACCTGGGCATCACGGCGCCAGTGACGCATCCATGCCAGACTGCGGGGGAAATCCGGTGCCGCCAGTGCAGCCTGACGCGGCTGACTGATGGCGCTTGCCGCTTGCAGTGTGGATTCACCGGCAGGAATCACCAGAGCACGCAGACATTCACTGACGTAACGGTGCGAAAGAATATTATCAACCACCCACCATTCGGCCTGCATACGCTCATGGGTAATATCCAGCAGCACATAACCACGATAGTAAAAATCGACAAAATTCAGATGCGGCAACAGGGATTCCAGCGACGTTGCCGCCAGACTCGCCTGAGTCTGATTTTCAATCCCAGGGGAAGTAACGGCTGGCGTCACCAGCTCAACGCCCAACGCGGCACCCGGATCGTCGGCAAACGGATCTTCGTGTAAGGTCATCGCCCAGCTGGAGTGAATGTCACCGGTGAGCACGACGAAATTTTCAACCTCAGCGCGGCGCACAGAATCAAACAGCCGCTGGCGGGCTGCCGGATAGCCATCCCACTGATCATAATTAAACGGGCGCTGGTTGGTGCCCAGCTGCCCGACCATGACCTGCTGCCCCATAATTTTCCAGCGCACATTTTCCTGCTGTGCAGCAGTCAGTTTTTCTTCCAGCCAGGCTTCCTGTTCATAGCCCAGCAGTGTGCGTTCTTCTCGGTTGCGGTCTTCCATGGTGTCGGCCTGGGCATCACGACCGGCCAGGCGGGTATCCATCAGGTTGAGATCGAGCAGATCACCAAAACGGAAGTTACGGTAAATACCACGGTCATGTTCGCGGATTGGCATCCATTCCATGTATGCCTGCACGGCACCACGCAGACGGTCATCCCAGCGGCCTTCTTCACCTTCAGTGTGATTGTCCGCGCCACCGGGCCAGGCGTTATTGGCCACTTCATGGTCATCCCAGATCACCATAAAGGCGTGCTGACGATGCGCCTGTTGTAAATCTTTATCGGTTTTATATAGCGCATGGCGCTGACGGTAATCATCCAGCGTAATGGTTTCTGCCGCCGGAATATTCACCCGCCCGGTGCTCAGGCTGGATTCAATATCGGCGTATTCATAGATGTAATCGCCAAGGTGCAGCACAGCATCAAGATCCGTGCGCTTCGCCAGCTCGGCATACACATTAAAACAACCACGGGCGTAATTAGAGCAGGAGGTAAATGCGATACGCAGACGATCCACCTGCCCTTCCGGCAGCGTGCGCGTGCGTCCGACATCGGACATCTGCTCCAGTGCTTCAAATACGTAATAGTAGGTTTGCCCGGGACGCAGACCAGTGGCGTCGATTTTCACCGTAAAGTCACGGCTGTTATCTGTATAGCCAGTGCCCTGATTGATCACACTGCGCAGTTGCGGGTCGGCGCAGATGCGCCAGCTGTAAGGAATGCTGTAAAGCTCAGCGTCCGCCGGGGGCGTAATACGGGTCCAGAGGATGACGCGGTCGGTCAGTGGGTCACCACTGGCAACGCCATGCTGAAACGGGAAGGCATTATTGCGGAAGACACCGGGTAAGGCAGGATCAGCAGGCAGCGTCTTCGCCAGTACCGGCGACGCTAATGCCCCTGCAGCCAGACCTGCTGCAGCACGGGAAGAACCAACAAGAAAACTGCGCCGTGTAACTGTCATCGCGCTTCCGCCGTTAGTGAACGCAGCCTATTTAAGGGGCAGCGCATGACAGGTCAGTTGCTGTTTACTTAAGGTTATGTTGCAGAGAGATTGCAGAATAATGACAGCGTGACATTGGTGACTGATGCCACTGACTAATGCCGGGAGTGGATGCTTTCCAGGCGATATTAATACCCAACGCAATTAGTGCGACATCCTGTCACAGAGACAAAATCGGGCATCAGGCATATTCTGAAACTGTGAGCTATGAGGGTGGCTCACAACCCATCAAAGGGATGAATATAAGGACATACAGAGCAAGCTGCTTAGGAACGATCAGGCCGAAGCAGGTTCATCCCGATTATTCAGGCACAGCGGATTATTCGCTGTGCCTTTCTTTTTTCTGCTTCCCCGAATTTTTCTGTTCAGCCGCAAGCGCCGTCTTCCCATTTGCTCCCCGCTGCTGTCTTTTGCTTACTGCAGTCTGTCGCCGCCAGCCGGTTGCTCATACCCCTGATTCCGCTGTGGGCTCTTACCTTTCCCCGGATTGCAGGAAGATTTCCCCAGCCGCGGCATTTGTGCATAAGTTTCAGGTGTCAACGACTTTTTTCCCACAGAATCTGTGGGTAATTCTGTGAATATATTTTGGGAAACTCGTCGTACCCCTGTAATAACGGCTGATCCTACAGATTGGCTATTTTTTAACCAGACATAAAAAATATTAAAAAACCCTTAAATATCAGCATATAAGCTGGGCCCGCCGGGCTTTCAGCTGGACCACAGAAAGTTGCAGATGACAAGTGCTGATTGCCGCAGAGTTTGCACACAGACAATCGACCGGAAGTATGAACAGGGGAAAAAAATCATGCCACCAACATAAGTCTGTGGATAAGTATCTGGATAAGTTACCAATAACCCGGTGGATAGCGGTGAAATGTACGAAATTTGGACGATTCCGCCGTACTGGCGCTTCAGCCCCTGCTGGCGGATTTGTCACTGAATATGACCACTCCGGCCATTCCACTCCTGCAGCACTTTGCCGATACTTGAGCGCTTACTCAGCAAAACGCCACAGGCATATAACGATAATATGAGCATCCGCAATCACTACCGCTACGACAATGGCACGCACACCGTACTGGGCACCCGGGTCGGGCGCTTTAATCTGGGCATCAACACCACCTTTATCGTCTATCGCATCGGCGACACCCAGATTGATACCGGCCCGTCCAATCAATGGGCAGAAGTACAACAGACGTTGCAGCCGGAATGGCAACAGACACCGCTGCGCCAGCTGCTGATTACCCATCACCATGAAGATCACAGCGGTAATGCTGCCCGCATCCGTCAGCACACCGGGGTCGTGCCTTTTGCCCCGCAACAGGCGCGGCATAAGCTGACCAACGGCTATTACACGCCACCACTGCAACGTCTGATCTGGGGCAGTCCGCAACCGGTGGATACTGCGCCCTACCCGGAGCAGATCACTCTGAGTGATGGCAGCCCGGTGATTCCGGTGCACACGCCCGGCCACGCCAAAGACCTGACCTGCTTCTTTCTGCCAGAACAGAAATACCTGTTCAGCGGTGATATGTATATCGCCCGCTCACTCAAGCACTTCCGCAGTGATGAGAATCTGCAACAGCTGATCGACAGCCTGAATACGCTGCTGGCGCTGGATTTCGATATTCTGTTCTGCCCTCACAGAGGCATCGTTGAAGACGGTTATCAGGCCTTAAAAGACAAGCGCGATAATCTGCTGGAGCTTTGTGCCAAAGCGCAGGAGCTCGCCCGCCAGGGCATAAAACCACGCGCTATTACGCGCCGGATTCTCGGCCGTGAAGATATGACCACTCTGATTTCCATGGGCAATATTTCCAGGCAACACCTGATCAATCAGGCATTGAGTGTCAGCCTGCCGTCCTCCTGAGCAGGCATCCGCAGAATACGGCTGAACGGGTCAATCCTTGATGGCGGTCAAGCATGTCTTTTATTGCGAGGCATCTCTCACTTCTGCCGCGCTGAAAACGTGTATGATATCCGGCTTGCTGGTCAGACAGTCACTGGCTTCTGGTCACAGAACCTCTGGTCGCAGACTATTTGCCAGCAGGATGCTGTTACCGGAAGAGTCCGGTATAAAACCCTCAATCTGATACAAGGACGTAAATTATGTCTCCAACGGAATTACCGGTGGGAAATATTCCTGCCCCTTCAGACCGAACTGCCAGCGTTGAATTCTCCGGCAGCAAAGCGGCTTTCACCAAACTCTGGCTGGTTAATCTGTTACTCAGCATTATTACGCTGGGAATTTACAGCGCCTGGGCCAAAGTGCGTAACAACCAATATCTGTATGGCCACACTCAGATTGAAGGTCATCGCTTTCATTATCTGGCCAAACCTGTGCAGATCCTGCGTGGCCGCATTCTGGCGGTGATTTTCTTTATCATGTTTGGTGTTCTGTCCAGCCTGAATCCGGCTATTGGTGCTGTGATGATGCTGGCGCTGCTGATTATGACGCCGTGGCTGATTATTCAGGGGCTGAAATTTACCCTACGTAACTCCGCCTACCGTGGTGTGCGGTTTTCCTTTGAAGGCACTTATGGTGGCGTGTTTGTACACTTCTTCCTGCTGCCGGTTTTAGGCGTTATTACTCTTTATCTGGCCATGCCCTGGGTGATTCAGCGCATTCAGAAATACACCTACGAAAATGCTACTTATGGCGGTCAGCGCTTTACCCTGAATACTTCGCCTGGCGAATACTATAAAGCGATCATCATGTGTATCGGCATTGCGTTTTTATGTGGAATTGCGCTCAGTATTCTTCTTTCGGTCATTGGCCTGTCTGCCTCAGCCGCATTTTCCTCATCCAGCGGACTCAGCGAAGGTGCTGGCGTCGCCGCCTTGATTGCTCTGTTGGCCGGTAACCTGGTGGTTATCGCCGCGATGGTTTTTGTCATCTACCTGATTTCCGCTTTCTACCAAAGCGTGATCCGCAACCATATTTTTAATAATCTAAGTGCCCCAGGTATTTTTAAAACCCACTCTGATGTGCGTCTGATGCCATTTACCCGCCTGATGATTACCAACGCACTGATCGTGTTGTTTACGCTGGGCCTGGGCTATCCGGCTACCCGTATCCGTAAGCAGAAATTCCTCGCTGCAGCGACCACTGTGACACTGGAACCTGCCATCGACAATCTGGCTAACACAGTCGAAGAAACCCATTCAGCCTTTGGTGAAGAAGCCGCTGGTCTGTTTGATGTTGATCTGTCCCTGACCTGATCCGGTGAGTGATCAACAACGCATTACCGGCCTGTATCAGGCCGGTAACGGCAGCCATACCGTTAAAGCCGATGCCTGGATCACGGATCAGCAGGTACGCATTCTGCAGCAGGACAGCAGCGCGCTGTTAGCCAGTGCCCGCCACGGCGATTATCAGTTCAGTGAAGCCATCGCCGGTCTGCCGGTCGACCTGATTTTTACGGACAGCAGCCGCTTTATTCCCGACGATGCCAGCCTGCGCTGGAAACATTTAAGCAAAGGCCAGACGCTGACCGAATGGCTGGAAAGCCACTGGAGCACCGTACTGGCCGCTGCTTTGTTTCTGCCACTGTTCCTCTGGCTGATGGTCACCGAAGTCATTCCCGCCAGCAGCGATTTTGTCGCCATGAATCTGCCCGATGTGGTCGGTGAAGAACTCGGTGCCCAGAGTCTGGAAATTATCGACCGCGTGTATATGGACCCCAGCGAACTGGACGCCCGGACACAGGATGATATCCGCCAGCGCTGGCACGGAATTCTGCAGCAGCTGGATATTCCGCCGGAACGTTATTCCCTGCAATTCCGCAGCTGGGCACTGGGGGCTAACGCCATGGCGCTGCCGGATGGCACTGTGATTGTGACCGACAGCATCGCCCGCCTGATGCAACATAATCCACAGCAGTTGGACGCTGTTCTGTTGCATGAAATTGGTCATGTGGAGCACAGGCACAGTCTGAAAATTCTGACCCAGAGCACCATCACGTCCATGCTGTTTGTGATGATGTTCGGTGATGTGGAAGGCATGGGAGAAATTATTCTGGGTGCCGGCAGCAGTCTGATGCAGGCTTCGTTTTCGCGCGATATGGAACGTGATGCGGATCAGTTTGCCTTCAGTGAACTGCAGCATCTGGGCCGCAGCCCGCAGGATTTTGCCGATGCCATGCGGGTACTGGAAGCCAGCCACCGGGAGGATATTTTCCCACCAACCGATTCCTCAGACAGCTCAGCGGATAACCCGGATGAAACCTGCGAAGACCATTGTGCAGGCCGCAACAGCCCACCAGGATTCTTTGATTATCTGAGTTCGCACCCGGCGACCGAAGAGCGTATTCAGGCTGCTGAAGCACTGGCGCGTAAACTGGACGAGCAACAGCACTGACTTTCGGCAGTTGTCATTCCTGCAGTTGTCACCCCGGAGCAAGAAAATTCAGAAACAAAAAAAAGCCTGAACAGCATGACTGCTCAGGCTTTTTTTATTGCCGTTTTGTCAGCGCCTTTACCAATAACTTACGGTGCCGGAATCACCGCCATGGTCAGACGGGAAATACAGCTTAATTTATCGTCATCGTTGTACATGCGGATTTCCCAAACCTGAGAAGTGCGGCCAAGATGAACAATTTTTGCAATGCCGGTGACAGTACCCGAGCGCACGCCACGCAGGTGGTTGGCATTGATTTCCTGCCCTACCGTCATGTGTTTACTGTTATCCACACACAGATTGGCAGCCATGCTGCCCAGGGTTTCCGCCAGCAGCACATTGGCACCACCGTGCACCAGACCAAAAGGCTGAAAAGTACGGTGATCCGCCGGCATGGTGCCTTTGATCCAGTCATCACCATATTCGATGATCTCGATGCCCAGATTGGAACAGGCGGTATTTTCCATCTGCCGGTTTAATGCGGCAATATCGGGAGTAGCAAACCAGATAGACATATTCTGCGGCCTCTTATTCTTGTCATTTACGGGTTGTAGATGGGAGGTTTGTGGGTTGTATACGGGGTTTTTATCGAATGCATAGCAGTCGTTATTGCTTTTCTGTTGTCTGTTTTTAACAGAAGGCTCAGCAGGATGCACCCCTTGATGCCCCCCAGACACGCTGGTCCCGGTGGATTGGATTGTTCCATCAGAATGTCATTTATGGTCGTGGAATCGGGATTACTCCCTGAACAGGGCTAACAGAGCACAGAGTAAGCCTGCTGGTCGCCGGGCTTGGCCTGGTTTGTGGGAGCTTGCGGGATGTTGAGGAATGTTGCGAGGGGTTGCTGGATGTTGCGAGGGGTTTTCGAAGACCAGCTGTCAGCTTTCACAGCGCCTGCAGCGGGATTTCAAAGCGCCTGCAGCCGGCTTTAAAAGAAGCTGCAGGATTGGCTCTTACATTGCGGGTTTATACGTCCCCTCGCCCGCCGGCTGCGGCCTTGCGGTTATTGGGGTTAGGGCCGGGAGTCGTGTTCTGTCTCTGCTTCTGTTTACGCAGCGCCCGTTTGCGGCTGAAGGCAATCATGCGGGTGAACACCTTCTGGTACCCAGTCGGGAACAGGCGCACCATCAGATCGAGAAGGCGTGCATCCGGGCCGATCAGAATCCGCCGGCGGTTCTTCTGCACACCTTTCAGAATCACCTGCGCCGCTTTATCCGGCGTAGTAATAAACAGCTTTTCGAATTCTTTCGCCGCGTCTTCCGCACTCTGCCCGGTTAATTGCTGCGCGCTTTCGGTACTGCGTGAATCCCGGGCGATATTGGTTTTAATGCCGCCCGGATGCACACAACTGCAGCTGACACAGGAACCACTGACTTCAAGATCCTGACGCAGGGATTCCGTTAAGCCACGCACGGCAAATTTAGCGGCGTTATAACCGCTCATCAGCGGCTGTGCCGCCAGACCAAAGACACTGGAAGTATTAACGATATGCCCTTCGCCGGCAGCTTCCAGATGCGGCAGAAAAGCCTTGGTGCCGAACAGTACACCGTTAAAATTAATACCCATAATCCAGTCGTAATCGTCCAGCGATAAGCCACCCACGGTGCCGGATAACGCTACCCCGGCATTATTAAAAATCAGATTTACGCGGCCATGATCGGCGACGACTTTATCTGCCCAGGCATACACAGCGTTTTTATCGGATACATCAAGCAGATCGGTAGTGACCCTGACGCCGTAACGGGCGGCGATGGCCGCGGTTTCCTTTAGGCCCTCACCATTCACATCACTCAACGCCAGATGGCATCCGGCCTCGGCCAGATTTCCTGCCAGAGCGCGGCCAATACCGGAACCCGCGCCAGTGATCGCTGCGACTTTATTGCTGAAACTTTTCATAGGTCTGCACCGCTGTTTTTATTATTGGAATATGAAACTGTGGGTGCAGTGTGTCATGAAGGCCACGCAGGTACCGGGTGCCGTCACGCCATTTTTTAATGCGGGTATTTCAATCAGTGCAGGTGGGAGAAGTGCGTTTTCGCGATTGTAAGAGGTACGTTGGGTTTAATGGCTGCAGGCGCATTCACGTAATGTCCGGCTGTGCCGGATTCGCGGCTGAAGCCGCTCCTACAGAAACATCGCAGCCTATTCAAAACGTCCGCGATGTAGGAGGTGCTTCAGCTCCGATGGCCGCAGGCCCATTATGTTTATTCGCGGCTGAAGCCGCTCCTACAGACCCACTTCTACAACCCCATTTCTACAAAGCCGCTACTGTAAATCCATTCCGGTTTTTAATCGGTTATACGTCGGGTTACACCTCCGGCTTATCTGTTCTGCAAACGCTTTCGCGGATCACCATCATGCCGCACTCTTCGCTGGCATAAACGTCACAACCCCGGGCAAAAATCAGGTCGCCACGCTGAAATGTCCGCACATCGACATTTCCATTGCCGTCGCTATTACCATTGCAATTGCCACCATCAAAACCATCGGTACTTCCTGCCTGTGGTTCACGGATTTCTCCGCGCCCCTGCCAGACAAACATTAATAACGGACCCTCATCTGCGCTGAAATGGTAATCAAAACGACTGGTATGTGCTGCAAGGTCACCATGTCTTTCCGCGCTGCTAATCTCATGCATCACACGTTCGTCATCTCCTGCACGGCTGTTTAACCGCTGACTATCCAACCGCAGAATATCCACCCGCATTCGCGCCGGAAAAAGCTCGCCGCCATACACACAGGTCAGGCCGTTGGGTTCACTGTCGAGCACATGATATTCCGGTGCAGCACTGCCGGGTTCGGGTTTGATCCAAACCTGCATCATAGGCTGCACTTTGTCGGAGGGGTTCAGCTCATTGTGGCGGATGCCTTTATTGCCATCCCGCTGCAGTTGCGTCTGCCCGGCATTCACCCAGTTGCCGCCATCGTCATTCGGGCTTTTGTTATACCCAGTGCCATGACTGCCCTGATGGTACATACGCCCGCGCGGAATCACGCTGACGATATCCATGCCGTCATGATGATGCATGCCGGTTTCGCCCCCGGGCAGGAACCAGGCGTTGGCGAGATAGACGCAACCACCGAAGGCATCAAAGCATTCATCCGGCACCCGCCCTGCGCCAAATGTCGCGCGGTCAAGCAGCAGCACGCGTTCGCGCACGCCACCGAAGCCGGATATTTCAAACGCCTCTTCGTTTACGATCTTCATGCTGTCCGCTCCTGTCCGGATTCTGACTGTCAGTATCTGCCATCATGCAAACCGGAATCATACCAGCTCCATCTTTACGGCAGTTGCATCAGGCTGTCCTGCGCCATGGACAGATGCGCATCTCAAGACCCGCAGCAGAGCCTGCCGCAGGAGCGGCTGTGTGGTATGCTCCATTGATCTCATCTATCAAACCAGTATTTTCTGTATGGATATTCGCCAGCTGCAGTTTCTTTGTGCGCTTGATGAACAACGGCATTTTGGCCGCGCCGCAGAGGCCTGCCATGTGACCCAGCCGACGCTGTCGATGCGTCTGCGTAATCTGGAAGAAGAACTGGGCGTCACCCTGATCAAACGCCGCCAGCGTTTTGAGGGATTCACGCCAGAAGGTGAGCGCTTACTTATTTGGGCACGCCAGGCAGTACGGGCCTTCACCGGAATGAAGACAGAAGCACGGCGCCTGCATGGCACCCTCAACGGAACCCTGCGCATCGGCATGGTGCCACTCAGTCATGTGGGGCTGATGCCATTGCTGAAAACCCTGAGAGCCCAGGCGCCGGACATCCGCTTCAGCCTCAATGCCCTGCCCTCTGGTAAGATTCTCGACAAGCTGCAGAGCAATCAGCTGGATATTGGCCTGACTTACCTGTCGCAGATCGAGATGGAGGACTACCACGTCCACGCCCTTGGCTCGCCCAATGTCGGGCTGCTGTTTCACCCGGATTATTTCCCCGTCGACAGCATTCCTCACAGCAGGGATGGCGTGCCCTGGCAGAGCCTGAGCGCCTTGCCCATGGGGCTTCTGACCACAACAATGCGTTTCCGTCAGGGCCTCGACCGTGGCGCCAGAGCACACAATACCGAGCTCAATCCGGTGCTCGAATCTGACTCTGTGGAGCACCTGCTGGAAGCGACTACCCACGGCCTGTGCTGCACCCTGATTCCACTACCGGCACCGGTTGCAGTGCCTGCCGAGCTGCAGGTGCTGGCGCTGCAGGATAACCTGCTGCAACCCGCGCTGGGCCTGGTCTGTCGGCGTGAAGCCTACAGCGCCAACCCTCTGGTACAGGCACTGATGCAGCAGGTGGCGCTGACGCCACCGGTATAAGTCCCTATCCAATCAATGGCTGATCTCAGGGTCTGATCTTACCGCCTGCTATTCAGGCCAGTGATCGACGCTGTCTATCACTGCATCATTACTGGCAATTGGACGCCTTAACACCCTGTGCATAAACTTTGAGCATGTCCTGTTCACACTGACTGGATAAGGCCTCATTCAGTCAGTCATTTCCCAAGTGTGAACAGGCCTTTTTTTGAAGCCGGTTTATCCGGTGTATGAGCAGTGAAGGCCCGGATCGACCAAATCCAGCGCCAATAAAAATAACGCTCAGCATCAGCAAATACTAAAGCAGTTACTACAGCAGCCACGACAGCAGAAAATTCTTATGCCAGACCCGAATGCAGATATCGGGGCGGCAGACCGTTCCAGGCTGCAGCCGACGCACTCTGGCTCCGACCTGTACGCCTACTATTCTCCGGCAACCGACCGCTGCGACAGCGCTTTGCTGGTCGAAGAAGTGCCGCTGGCGGTATCCTGCAATGGCGTGCTGCACGCCATCATGATGATCTCACCGCTGAACGTTGAAGATTTCGTCAAAGGCTTCGCCCTCAGTGAAGACCTGATCCGCAGCACTGATGACATCCGCGCTATTCATATCCGCCAGTCTGAGCAAACGGAGAGCGGGCACGACCTGAGCGCAAACGACCTCAGTGCTCAGCATCTGAATGCCGATATTCAGCTGCAGCCGCAGGCGTTTAAACGCTTTCTGCAACAACAGCGCAGTGCCCGCCGCGGTGCGTCGTCTTGCGGTCTGTGTGGCACCGATACTATGCAGCAGGTATTTCCTGATCTGCAAGCACTGCCGCTCAGCGAACCGAAGGATTACCGGGCACTGGAAGATCTGCGCGGACGCCTGAGCGAATTTCAGCAACTGGGTCAGAGCGCCGGCGGTATTCACGCCGCCCTGCTGCTCGACCAACAGCTGAATCCGCTGCTGTGTCGTGAAGATATTGGCCGCCACAACGCACTGGATAAAGTCATCGGTGCCGCCCTCACTCAGAACATCAATCTCAGCCAGTGTGCCGTGCTGATGAGCAGCCGCTGCAGCACTGAGCTGGTCATTAAGGCAGCCCGCAGTGGTCTGCCAGATCTTATTCATCTGTCATCGCCCAGCACGCTGGCGGTCAGACTGGCACAACGCTATCGCATTCGGGTGACGCATTTACCGCGAAAAGATTCCGCACGGGTTTATGCCCTGCAAGCAGAGAATGATTCATCCGATCAATCCGATTCAGACGCTCACAGCCAGAGCGCAGAAGACATCCGGAAGTAAATTTATGAGCAAAGATAATCCCGTATTTACCCCCTACACAGGTCCGGCCGGCGGCTGGGGTGCGTTAAAAAGCACCGCGCGTTTCTGGCTGAAAAGTGAGAACCGGATTTCCAATATTAAAAGTCTGCTGAAAACCAACCAGCAGGATGGCTTCGACTGCCCGGGCTGCGCCTGGGGCGATAAACAAGACCCGAATAAATTCCGTTTTTGTGAAAACGGCGCCAAAGCCGTCAACTGGGAAGCCACCAGCAAAACCATTGGCGCGGATTTTTTTGCCAAATACCCGGTCAGCTGGCTGCTGCAGCAAAACGATTTTTACCTCGAATATCAGGGCCGTTTGACCCAGCCAATGCGTTACAACCGCAGCACAGATCATTATGAGCCGATCAGTTGGGACGATGCTTTTCAGCTGATTGCCGACACCATAAAAGGTCTGAATTCGCCGGACGAAATTGAATTCTATACCTCCGGCCGAACCAGTAACGAAGCCGCCTTTTTATACCAGTTATTTGGTCGTGCAGTAGGTACCAACAACTTCCCGGACTGCTCCAACATGTGCCACGAAGCCAGCGGCTACGCACTGATTTCCAGTATTGGTATCGGTAAAGGCACAGTGGAAATGGAAGACTTCAATAAAGCCGACGCCATTTTTGTCTTTGGCCAGAACCCAGGCACCAACCATCCGCGTATGCTGGCAACCCTGCGCGAAGCACGTGAAGCCGGCGCCAAAGTGCTGAGCTTTAACACCCTTAAAGAACGCGGACTGGAGCGTTTTCAGGACCCGCAGCACGCTATGGAAATGCTGACCAACAGCGCAGAAGAAATCAGCGATCTGTATTTCCGCCCGTTAATCGGCGGTGATATGGCCGTGGTACGCGGTATCGTAAAAGCCCTGATGGCACTGGAAGAAATCGCCCAGGACAACAACGACTCAGTATTCGATCACGAATTTATCGCTCAACATACCAGTGGCATGGACGATTATCTGCAGGTCGTTGCTGACACCAGCTGGAAAGAAATTACCGATCAGTCCGGCCTCCGTCGTGACGAAATCGAATACATCGCCCGTATTTATGCACGCTCCGAAAGCGTGATCTGCACCTGGGCTATGGGCATTACCCAGCACAAACATTCTGTCGCCACGATTCATGAAATCGTTAACCTGCTCGCTCTGCGCGGCAATATTGGTAAACCCGGCGCCGGAGCCTGCCCGGTTCGTGGTCACAGCAACGTACAGGGTGACCGCACCATGGGCATCAATGAAAAGCCGTCCGACGCTTTCCTTGATACGCTGGCGCAACATTTTGATTTTGAGCCACCACGCAGTCATGGCCATTCCGTGGTTGAAGCCATCCGCGCCATGCGTGACGGCAGCGCCAAAGTTTTTATGGGCATGGGCGGCAACTTCGCCTCTGCAACACCGGATACCGAAGCCACGGAAGCTGCATTGCGTAATTGCGAACTGACCATTCAGGTCAGCACCAAACTCAACCGCTCGCATTTAATTACCGGTAAAGAAGCTCTGATTCTGCCCTGTCTGGGCCGTACCGACATCGACATGCAAAAAAATGGCGTGCAGAAAGTTACGGTGGAAGATTCCTTCAGCATGGTCCACGCCTCCGGTGGTGTACTGGAGCCACTGTCAGATCAGCTTAAATCGGAACCCGCCATTATTGCCGGTATCGCGGAAGCCACTCTGGGTAAATTCCCGGTAGACTGGGATGCACTGGCGGCGGACTACGATGTTATCCGCAATCATATCGAAGCCGTTATTCCAGGCTTTGACGATTTTAATGCCAAAATCGCCGAACCCGGTGGCTTCTATCTGGGCAACTCCGCCCGCGATCGCAACTGGAAAACAAATGCAGGCAAAGCCGTGGTTCACACCCACAAACTGCCAACCAGCATTCTGCCGGATCGCGCCGCGTCGCAACTCACCGAACGCACACTGATTATGCAGACTCTACGTTCTCACGATCAGTACAACACCACCATATACAGCCTCAATGACCGCTACCGCGGTATCAAAGGCGGCCGTAAAGTCGTGTTTATTAATCAGGCAGATATTCAGCGTCTGGGCTTAAATCGCGACGAACCGGTAACCATCAAATCCCTGTGGGACGATGGTATCGTGCGCGAAGTTCAGGGCTTTAAACTGGTGCCTTATGATATCCCGGCGGGTAACGTAGCCGCTTATTATCCGGAAACCAATCCGCTGGTACCACTGGAATCGCTGGGTGAATTCAGCAACACCCCGACATCGAAAAGTATTGCCGTGGAATTACGCAATGAAGAAGAATCCGGCATTAAGCTGACACAGGCGGAATGACCCCTGGTGGTTTATGTACCATAGCCATGGATGGCATGTTGCAGCCATATAAGATCAGATATCACGGATCGGGGATTACGGATCTGAGATTTCGAGTATTGGTGCGCAGTGCGCTCCCTACAATGATTCGGATCCTGGATTGAACTGTAGGAGCGGCTTCAGCCGCGAATCCGGCGCAGCCGGACGTTGCGGATCGGATATTACGAATATTGGTGCGTAGTGAGCACCCTACAATGATTCG
>NZ_DJIO01000114.1:0-15341 GCF_002433655.1 Thalassolituus sp. UBA6592
GAAAAGCCTAACGCATACGGATTGATGCCAGAGTAATAAGGGCTGTTGTACTCTGGCTGCATAACGATGCTTGAATGACTGTGCAAAAACTCCATCATGAAGCGGTCGCTCACCAAGCGTTCGTCATACATTTTATTGAGTATGTGGTAATGCCAGAAGCACGCCCAACCCTCGTTCATGACTTGCGTCTGCTTTTGCGGATAAAAGTATTGTGAAACCTTTCGCACGATGCGTACGATTTCCCGCTGCCATGGCTCTAGCAAAGGCGCATTCTTTTCAATGAAGTAGAGCAGATTTTCTTGGGGCTCTTTTGGAAAGCGATGGGACGTTTTTTGCTTGTGTTGACGAGAGTCCGGCAAGGTTCTCCAAAGTTCATTCACTTGTGATTGTAAGTAACTCTCCCTTTCTTGCTGGCGATTTCTCTCTTCTTGCAAGGAAATTTTCTGAGGCCGTTTATACCTATCAACACCGTAATTCATCAGTGCATGACAAGAATCTAAAATACTTTCAACTTCTTCTATGCCATTTTTTTGCTCGCATTTAGCAATGTAATTTTTAGCAAATACAAGGTAGTCGATGATAGAACCAGCATCGGTCCACGTTTTAAATAAATAATTGCCTTTGAAGAAGGAATTGTGGCCATAACAGGCGTGTGCCATAACCAGTGCTTGCATAGTAATGGTATTTTCTTCCATTAAATAGGCAATACAGGGGTTTGAGTTAATCACAATCTCATAGGCTAATCCCATGTGCCCGCGGCGGTACTGTTGTTCGGTTTGTATAAACTTTTTCCCAAAAGACCAATGCGTATAATTTAGCGGCATACCAATACTGGCGTAGGCATCCATCATTTGTTCGGCAGTAATCACCTCTATTTGATTGGGGTAGGTATCCAGTTTGAAGTCTTTTGCAATACGGTCGATTTCAGCTTCGTATTGCTCAAGCAAGGGAAACGACCAGTCTGGTCCGTCGCTTAATTTGTGGGCGCTCTGGCTAAGTGGAAGGTCAGACGGGTTGCTTTTATAGGTGGGGAACACAGCCATGTTAAGCTCCTTGCGTATTCGATTGCTCTGTACGCTTAAATAGCTCTCTAAATACGGGGTAAATATCGCTCTGTGATTGAATGTGCTTACACACAAAATTATCGAAAGATTGGGCGACCTTTTCATACTCCCGCCATAAGCTCTGATGCTGGCGTTCAGTAATTTCTATGTAAGCGTAATAGCGTAAGCTCGGCAAAATATCCTTGCTCAATAATTCGCTACAGAAAGGAGAGTCATCGGCCCAGTTGTCGCCATCAGAAGCTTGTGCAGCATAAATATTCCAGTCGCTATCCTGATAGCGTTCTTGCACAATCTCATTCATCAGTTTAAGTGCGCTAGATACTATGGTGCCGCCGGTTTCTTGGGAGTAGAAAAACTCTTGTTCATCCACTTCTTTCGCTTGTGTGTGATGCCGAATATAAACCACTTCAACATTCTCATAGGTTCGCGTTAAAAAGAGATAAAGTAATATGTAAAAGCGTTTTGCCATGTCTTTTGTGGCTTGATCCATCGAGCCTGAAACATCCATTAAGCAAAACATCACAGCTTTGCTGGTAGGTACGGGTCGCTTATCGTAATTTTTGAACCTAAGATCGAAGGTATCTATGAAGGGCACCTTCTTAATCTTCGCACTAAGCTTTGCAATTTGGTGGCATAATTCAGCATAGTGGGGCGTATGGGTTTGATGTTCTTCTTCTAATGCATTTTGCTGTGCTTCAAGTTCACGCAATTGACGTCTGTCGCTGGCGGTGAGGGCAATACGACGCGCTACCGCGCCTTTTAAAGAACGAACAATGTCTAGGTTAGAAGGGACGCCATCGGTTTGGTAGCCCGCGCGATAGGTTTCGTGTTGAACAATTTTGTCGAATTGACTCTTTTTCAAATTGGGCAGGGCTAAATCATCGAAGAGTAAATCCAAATATTCGTCTTTTGAAATTGAAAAAACAAATTCGTCTTGCCCTTCGCCATCGTTACTGGCATCACCTTCTCCCGCTCCTTGGCCCTGACCCGACGGGGGGCGATTAATTTTATCGCCCGCTACAAATTGGTCATTTCCAGGGTGAACGGTTTCTCTTTTACCCCCTTTACCTGTATGAAAAATGGGTTCAGAAATATCCCGGGTGGGAATACTGATTTTCTCCCCGGTATCAAGATCGGTAACTGAACGATTACCTACTGCATCGGAAACCGCGCGCTTAATTTGCTGTTTGTAGCGTTTTAAAAAGCGCTGTCGGTTTACGGTACTCTTCCCTTTGCTATTGAGCCTTCTGTCAATAAAATGCGCCATAAGCACCTGCTAATCAATGAGTGAACAGCCAAATTTGCGTCGCCCCTCAGCGAGGGTTACGACGCCTTACGCACCCGCAGATACCATTCACATAAAAGCCTGACTTGCTTTTGGGTGTAGCCTTTTTCTGTCATGCGATTAACGAAATCATCATGCTTTTTCTGCTCTTCAGCAGAACCTTTGGTGTTAAAGGAAATAACCGGTAGTAGGTCTTCGGTGTTAGAGAACATTTTTTTCTCAATCACGGTTCTCAATTTTTCGTAACTTGTCCACGCTGGGTTTTTACCACCGTTATTGGCCCTTGCTCTCAGTACAAAGTTAACGATTTCATTTCTAAAATCTTTGGGATTGCTGATACCCGCGGGCTTTTCAGTTTTCTCCAATTCTGCATTTAATGAGCCTCTGTCAAACAGTTGCCCCGTTTCTGGATCGCGATATTCCTGGTCTTGTATCCAAAAATCAGCATAGGTGACATAGCGATCAAATAAGTTTTGTCCATACTCAGAGTAAGATTCTAAATAGGCGGTTTGAATTTCTTTACCAATAAACTCAACATACTTCGGTATCAGGAACCCTTTAAGGTGTTCTAAATACTGCTCGCTAATTTCTTGCGGGAATTGTTCCCTTTCTATTTGTCGTTCAAGCACATAAAAAAGATGAACGGGGTTGGCAGCCACTTCTTGATGATCGAAGTTGAATACCCGCGACAAAATCTTAAATGCGAAACGGGTGGACAGCCCCTCCATACCTTCATCGACACCAGCATAATCGCGGTACTCTTGGTACGATTTGGCTTTAGGGTCGGTGTCTTTAAGGCTTTCGCCATCGTACACCCGCATTTTAGAAAAAATGCTGGAGTTTTCTGGCTCTTTTAGGCGAGACAAGACGGTAAATTGCGCCAAACATGCGAGTGTATCGGGGGCACAGGGCGCACCACTGAGCTCGCTGCTATCAAGCAATTTTTGGTATATTTTGATTTCTTCGCTTACTCGCAAGCAATAAGGCACTTTGACAATATAGACACGGTCTAAAAATGCCTCGTTGTTTTTATTATTTCTGAATGTCTGCCATTCTGACTCGTTTGAATGAGCGAGAATAAGCCCGTCAAATGGAAGCGCCGAAAAGCCTTCTGTCGGGTTATAGTTGCCTTCTTGTGTTGCTGTTAATAAAGGATGGAGCACTTTAATAGGTGCCTTAAACATCTCTACAAATTCCATCAACCCTTGGTTGGCTTTACACAACGAGCCTGAGTAACTGTATGCATCAGGATCATTTTGAGCAAACTGCTCTAATCGACGAATATCTACCTTGCCGACAAGCGCCGAAATATCTTGGTTGTTTTCATCTCCAGGCTCTGTCTTAGCGATACCAACTTGATCCAACACGGAAGGGTAAACCCTAACCACTTTGAATTGTGTGATGTCGCCATTAAATTCATGCAAGCGCTTGCGCGCCCAAGGCGACATAATTGTTTTTAGGTAGCGGGAAGGGATGCCATATTCCTGCTCTAGTAGGTGACCATCTTCTTGCGCGTCGAAAAGGCAGAAAGGATGATCATTAACCGGAGAGCCTTTCAATATATAAATAGGCACTTGCTGCATTAATGCTTTGAGCTTTTCAGCGAGTGACGACTTACCCCCGCCTACAGGACCAAGCAAATACAAAATTTGCTTTCGCTCTTCTAACCCTTGGGCGGCATGTTTTAAATACGACACAATTTGTTCAATGGCTTCTTCCATTCCATAGAATTCATTGAACGCTGGATAGCGTGAAATAACGCGATTAGAGAAGATGCGACTCAGTGCAGGATCGGTGGAGGTGTCCACCATGTTAGGTTCACCAATGGCTTTGAGTAAACGTTCCGCAGCATTTGCATAAGCCATAGCATCTGACTTGCAAATATCTAGGAACTCTTGGATGCTGAACTCTTCCTGCTTTCGCTCTTCGTAGCGACTTTGATAATGTTCGAAGATACCCATAAATACCCCTAAAAAACGGTTGCCCGTAATTTCATCTTAGACGGTATTGGGAAAAATGGGAGGGATTTACACTAGACTTTCGACGGGTGACATGAAAAAGCCCGTTAATGTAAACGGGCTTTTAAAGGTATATTAAATAACGTAACTTCGAGATTACTTAGCGAAGTTTTCGTTACCAAATTCCCAGTTAACTAATGCCCAGAAGTTTTCTAGGTACTTAGGACGCGCATTACGGTAATCGATGTAGTAAGCGTGTTCCCACAGGTCAACAGTCAGGATCGGAGTCAGACCTTCAGTGATCGGGGTACCAGCGTTAGAAGTGTTAACGATGTCCAGGGAACCGTCAGCTTTCTTAACCAGCCAGGTCCAGCTTGAACCGAAGTTGTTTACAGCCATGTCGTTGAACTTGGTCTGGAACTCTTCGAAAGAACCAAAAGCAGCGTTGATTGCTTCAGCAACTGCGCCAGTAGGTTCGCCACCGCCATTAGGGCTCAGGCAGTTCCAGTAGAAAGTGTGGTTGTAAACCTGTGCGGAGTTGTTGAATACACCGCCGGAAGAAGTTTTGATGATGTCTTCCAGAGACTTACCTTCAAACTCAGTACCTTCGATCAGACCGTTCAGTTTGGTCACGTAGGTTTGGTGGTGCTTGTCGTGGTGGAATTCCAGGGTTTCAGCGGAAATGTGTGGTTCCAGCGCATCTTTTGCATACGGCAGAGGTGGTAATTCAAACGCCATAGTAATCTCCATTCTATATCTAAGCTGAGTTCAGGTTACACAGGTTACGACCCTTCAGCTGATTCTGAGTCAGTCAGGGCCGCAGCTAAGTAGCCTGATCATAGCACTCTGTATAAAGCGGCGCTATTCGTGTGCCCCCCGTGGTTTTCCTGTCAAACCCATCATTTTTGGCCTGACGCTCATAATTTCGCATGATCGCATATGCCGGTATACTGACCGCAGAATAATGAAGAACACTTTGCCTGACGGGGACCCCATGGATACCGAAAAAGATCCGATTTTGCCGGATATGAAACCTTCGAAAGAAGATATTGCACTGCGACAGAAACAACTGGCGGCACGCCGCGCGGCCGCACAGCGGGCGGCTGCAGCCAAGTCACGACCGGCCCCGGTGGTCACTGCGGCGCCTGCTCCCAAGCAGACTCTGGCCATTGTTGCCCTGTTAGTAGCGATTGCTATGGGGGGCCTGGCTGGCTTTCTGTTTATGCAATTGCAGAGTGTTCAGCAGCAGCTGCAGGCCTCGCAGAAAGTGCTGAAATCACAGGCTGATAACCTCGCTGTTCTGAACGAGAAACTGTCTGTTACCGGTGAGAATGCAAACCTCTCAGTGGATGCGCTGAAGGCACTGGTGAAGGAAAACGGCAGTGAAATCCGCAAACTGTGGGATGTATCGAACAAACGTAACAAAGCCAATATCGCCAGCAACAGTAAGAACATCGCTTCGGTGAAAAGCGGTATTGCTGCTGTGAAGAAAGATCTGGCAGGTCTGGAAGCGAAACAGGCCAGTGGTCTGAGCGCGCTGGAGAAGAAAGTTACTTCGGGTGATTCCGCATTAACCTCACGTATTGCCAGAGTTGAGAAAGAAGCACTGGATGTTCCGGCTGAGAACCAGCTGCGCATTGCCCAGATCACTGAAAATCTGCAGATGCTGGATGCCAAGGTCAGCCGTGTTGGTAACGGCGGTGATGTGGGTGATATGAAACTGGAAATCGAAGATATCCAGATCCGCCTCGACCGTATCCAGAATGCGCTGGGTGGCTCTCTGCAATAATGGCGAATCCATCGTCTGAGCAATCTGTCAGTCTGCAAGCGGCACCTGCGGCATTACGTACGGTGCTGGCGCAGTGGTTGATAGAGCTGGACAGCATGAATGCAGCCCACACCGCCGGGCTACATTCTGGAACGCCGGGAACGGCGTTTTTTTGTGGCTATCAGGCGGCCATGCGCTGTCTTGATCCGGCATTGCCGGCGGATATCTGGGCGGCATTCTGTATTTCTGAATCCGGAATGAAATCGCTGCGAGATATGACGACCTGCTACTCGCCGCAAGAGGGCATCAGCGGTCGTAAATCCCACGTTATGCTGGCCGGCAAAGGGCTGGATACTCTCTACGTCGTTGCCCGCAGTCAGGTGCAGGAGCAGACTGAGTTGCTGTGTCTGAAGGTCAGCATGCAGGCGCCCGGCGTTAATTGTCTGGAGGCTGTCAAACCACAACCTTTTATGCCGGATGTGCCTCATGTGCCGGTCAGTCTGTCATCCGTTGTGGCAGACAGGCTTGTCAGCAGCGATGCACATAATGAACTCAACCGGCCGTTCCGTTATTGGGAAGATATGCATATCGCTGTGGCGCTGGCAGGCTGGATGTCGGCCAAACTGGGTGGTAATGGTGTGCTCGATGAGCAGGCGATGTGCTTGCGTGATGCCTTTCAGCAGCAGAGTCGTGAATATCATCTGGCGGCGCTGGATGCTTATGAAGCTCTGATTACGCAGATGGAAATGGCCTCTGTGGGCCTGACTGGCGAGGCGGCCAGTCAGTGGCAACGTGACCGTATGCTGTTATTAATGGCGGCACCTTTACGTAACAAAATCCGCGCGAACTTTAGCTCTGACTTCAGCGCTCCCCCGCTCTGACCGAAACCCGCACAGAAACCGGTGATGCCACACCAGTCGCAATATCCGGTGTCTGGGCGGAGGACGTACGTGAACGGTTGTTACTCAAAGATATATCGTCCTGACGTGTCGCTGAATCTGTCTCAGGCAGAATATCCAGTGCATCCGGTGCCTTAATAATGGTCTGGGCCATTTCCTGATTGAGCAGCCGTGGTATCGGAATGCTTTGTGAGGTACTGCGGTTATAGCGGGTGGCCTGACTGTAGTCGTAATGGTGCGTTCGTTGTCTGGCTTCTTCGATGGCGGTAAACAGGTCGCCGGAATAATATTGATCCTGCGGAGAGGCAGACGCCACGGCAGGGACCAGTACGAATACAGTCAGGGTAGGCAACCATTTTTTCGGCGACGCTGTTAAGTATTGACGCAACATAGTGGGCGGCTCCTGATCAGGGACGGACAGTGGCAGTCACGGATACGTTGGCGCGGATTTCCCGTACACGGCTTTCCCGTGAAGCCGCTTCACGGATATATATTTCGTTATTATTGCGGCGATATTCTTCCTCTTCTTCCTCGTCCTGCTTTTTCGAATTTTCTTTTAATGTGTTGCGTTTGTTCAGGCGCCCCAGAGCAGCATCTCTGACTGGCTGTAATGCGTCAGTGGCAGCCCGGTTGCCAGCGGCGGTCGGGCCCATAGCGCCTTCAATAACCTGATTATCCATTTCAGTATTGAGCATTTTAGGCAGGTCGAAACTGCGCGATGTTGTGCGGTTATACCAGCTGGAACCGACATAGGTCTGATCGGCAGGATTGCGTTTGGCAGCATCAATGGCATCGTCCAGATCCGGCGAAAAATACGCTTCGTTATCGGATGAAATGGCCTGATGAGAAAAGGATGGTAACAGTAAAATCAGAGCGGCCGCGAACGGGCGTAAAGCCCCTGAATATGCCCATGAGCGGGAGCGTTTTTCCATGCCGTTTACCCATTTGTTTTTGTTATTTTTTGTAAGTGTGTCATCATAGCAGCAGTCTGAAAAAGTGTACAATAACTGACCAGTTCTGGCCTGTAAGGAGCGTAAATCCTGACATTGGCTGCTGCTGTCAGACAGGGAATAATAATGATAAAAACCATCTCGCTGCTGTTATCAGCATTTCTTTTTCTGCCCGGTTGCACCGTTTATCAATCCATCGGTGACAGCTTTGGCTCCTATGTTTCTGAACCTGATGGACAGGCTTTTAAACCCGTTGGCTACCGCTGGGATTATGAACACACGGCTTTGATGTATGTGTATCGCCCGGCGTCGGAGTGGTCGATGGATGAACTGGAAAGCCCCAGTTTTAATGTCGATGACGAGCGCCTGTTTAACGTCAAAGGCGGTGGCTATACCTGGTATGAACTTGAGCCAGGCAGTTACAACATTGCTATGCGCCGGGGACTGTTAGGGCTTGAGGGCATTAAAAATGTGTTTGTGCTGAAAGAAATCGCCCGTCTGGAATTACAGGCCCAGGCCGGCAAAATCTATTATCTGCGTTATTCGGAAATTGATCCGCCAGTACTGCAGTCCCAGGGTCAGTCTGGGGTGACGCCGCTGGGCGATGGTCCGCTGCAATTGGTGGATCCCGGACTGGCGCTGAATGAACTGCCGGTGACTAAGATGATTCACCACGGTCGCGGGCGACTGCAGCCGCAGGCTGACAATACCTCTGCATCTGCTTCTGTGGATGCCTCCGCAGAGCAGATGCAGACGGGCGGGCAGGGCACTGAAGCACCCGCTGGAATAGATAGTACTAAAGACAAAGGCTGGTGGCCGTTTTAGCTGAGCGGTTACTGAGTTACAATACGTCCCGTTTTTACGCCCACTCAGTGGGCGTTTTCACGCCCGCCTGATGCCAAAAGCCGGGGCGGACACCGGCCAGGGCTTAACCACAAAGCCCCCTGAGAGAGAATTCACCATGACTGTGATCAAACAAGAAGATCTGATCCAGAGCGTTGCTGATGCTCTGCAGTACATCTCCTATTACCATCCGAAAGACTTCATCGATGCGATGAACGAAGCATACGAGCGCGAAGAATCCAAAGCCGCTAAAGATGCCATCGCACAGATTCTGATCAACTCCCGCATGTGTGCCATGGGCCACCGCCCGATCTGTCAGGACACCGGTATCGTTACCGTTTTCCTGAACATCGGTATGGATGTGAAATTTGAAGGCGATATGAGCGTGGAAGATATGGCGAACGAAGGTGTACGCCGTGCTTACCTGCTGCCTGACAACGTACTGCGTGCTTCTGTGCTGGCGGACCCTGATGGCGCCCGTAAGAACACCAAAGACAACACGCCAGCCGTTATCCACATGAAACTGGTACCGGGTAACACCGTTGATGTGCATGTTGCCGCGAAAGGTGGTGGTTCTGAAGCCAAATCCAAGTTCGCTATGCTGAACCCGTCTGACGACGTGGTGGATTGGGTGCTGAAGCAGATTCCGACCATGGGTGCCGGCTGGTGTCCACCAGGCATGCTGGGTATCGGTATCGGTGGTACTGCAGAAAAAGCCATGATGCTGGCGAAAGAATCTCTGCTGGAGCCAATCGACATTCACGAACTGCAGGCCCGTGGCGCACAGAACCGTGCTGAAGAACTGCGTCTGGAACTGTTCGAAAAAGTGAACAAGCTGGGTGTTGGTGCTCAGGGTCTGGGTGGTCTGACGACTGTTCTGGACGTGAAAGTGATGGATTACCCAACCCACGCTGCGAACAAGCCAGTGGCGATTATTCCTAACTGTGCTGCAACCCGTCACACCCACTTTGTGCTGGATGGTTCCGGCCCGGCTGCGCTGAAAGCACCGAAAGTGGAAGACTGGCCAGAAATTACCTGGGAAGTGGGTGATTCAGTACGACGCGTAAACCTCGATACTGTAACCGCGGAAGACGTTAAAGACTGGAAAACCGGTGAGACCATTCTGCTGTCCGGCAAAATGCTGACTGGCCGTGACGCCGCGCACAAGCGCATCGTCGATATGCTGGCTAAAGGCGAAGAGCTGCCGGTGGATCTGAAAGGCCGCTTTATCTACTACGTAGGCCCGGTTGATCCTGTGCGTGACGAAGTGGTTGGGCCTGCCGGTCCGACAACCGCTACCCGTATGGATAAGTTCACCCGTACCGTGCTGGAGCAGACTGGTCTGCTGGGTATGATCGGTAAATCCGAACGTGGTCAGATCGCGATCGATGCGATCAAAGACAACGAAGCGGTTTATCTGATGGCTGTCGGTGGCGCTGCTTACCTGGTGTCTCAGGCGATTAAAGCTTCCAAAGTAGTTGGCTTTGACGATCTGGGCATGGAAGCAATCTACGAGTTTGAAGTAGAAGACATGCCGGTTACCGTCGCTGTGGATACCAAAGGTGAATCCGTTCACCGTACTGGTCCACAACAGTGGTACGCCAAAATCAACGCTACCGAGATCTGATCGGTCGTTGATTGCTTATAAAAAGGCGCCGCGGCGCCTTTTTTTGTGCCCGCAGAAAACAAAGCGATGCAGTACCTGACTGCAGGACAGCTTCAGATCATGATTCTGGCATGTTTTGTCTGTTTAAATTCAGCCTGTTGAGCGCATAGTGAGTGACGACTTAACAGGCCTTCTGAATCCCGCTTGCTACCTGCAGGAGAAGACACGATGAATAATGATCTGATAACACAGGAAGCGCTCAACGAGTGGCTGTCTGAACACTCTGACTGGCAGGTCAGGGATGGCGCTCTTTACCGCACGATGGCGCTGACGAACTTCAGTTGTGCCATGCATCTGGCCAATCAGATCGCGGTACTGGCGGAACAGCAGGACCATCACCCCCAGCTGAATGTCAGCTGGGGTTCACTGGAAATTTTCTGGGTGAGTCACGATGTGAAAGGTATTTCTCAGCGTGATGTTAATCTGGCGCTGATGACTGACCGCGCCCTGCAGGAATACCGGCGTAAAAGTCACGCAGCCTGAAGGCGGTCTGCGCGGAATTATCTTCTCACGCCAATAAAGCCGGTTTTCATGGCTTTCCCTTCACATCCTTTTGTGCCGATGCTCACCTTATACTGATGGGCCAGAGCATCGACAATCAGACGGAATTTTCTGTCGTTCACTTCTCCATGACGACTGTATACACGAAAACGGTTGGATGGTTTGCCGCCACATTGATGCGCCGGTTTATCGGTAAAAAATTCAAATGCGGCACCGGCCTCATCGTCCATCTGATAGACGGCAATTACTTTCAGGTTGTTCACCGGTTCAGCCGCTGACAACAGCGGGCTGATCGTCGCACTGAGACAAAATAAGAAAATTTTCATGGATGGCACATTGTTCACTCTGTAGCTCTTTCGACCTTTAACTCATTCGACTTTTAACTAATTCGACTTTCAGCTCTTCTGAAAAGGTCGCGCTGCCTGTCAGCGCTTTTGTCAAAAGTGTAGTCAACGACGTCCGTTCGTCACTGTATTTTACGGGACGAATGTACGTAAAACCTGAGCTGTCGTTTTACCTGCTGTTGCTCCAGCGCCCGTATTTCAGGAGTTACTGATATATAGCTTTGTAGTTATGTCGTAAATCTGTCACGAAAGTTAACTAATTCTGTCATTTACATTCTTTACGTTTGTCTCCCGGGAAAACAGACCCTTTCACATGAGAGAGAAATAGTGATGGATTTTTTTAATAAAAAGCGCCTTGTACAGGCGATGATGATTGCTTCAGCAGCCAGCCTTGCTGCCTGTGGCAGTGACGATTCAAGCAGCAGCAAGCCAAGCCTGACCTTTACCGGTGTTCCAACTCCGGCCACTGATGATCAGAAACGCGCAGTTCTGGCATCTGAAGCGGTTGTCGATGGCGAAACTTACGGCGGCGAATACAACACTCTGGCCCGCTCCGGTGATGTTATCAATGGTATTCCTTTTGGTCTGATCGTTGATGATCAGGGCAACGCAGTTCAGGAAGAAGATGGTTCTGAGCGTATCACCAACGCTAACGAACACACTTCTCTGCTGCCAATCGACGGTCGTCTGTTCTCTGTTTCTCAGATGGAAACCCGCCCGGGTGCCA
Source organism: Thalassolituus sp. UBA6592 (assembly GCF_002433655.1). Taxonomy (NCBI): domain Bacteria; kingdom Pseudomonadati; phylum Pseudomonadota; class Gammaproteobacteria; order Oceanospirillales; family Oceanospirillaceae; genus Thalassolituus; species Thalassolituus sp. UBA6592. The sequence continues at coordinate 12,006 of NZ_DJIO01000114.1, forward strand.
TGTTCCTGTTCGAACTGAATCAGGATTCTGAAACCGGTGCTCTTTCTCCTAAGACTATGTATCAGATCGACCAGTCTGGCGTAGACGGTGGTTGGGTACACTGTGCCGCTTCTGTTACGCCATGGGGTGCGCACCTGGCTTCGGAAGAGTATGAGCCGAATGCCCGTACTCTGATCACTCAGGCTGATGCCGAAGCTGACAGCTACAGCTCAACTCAGAATGATTACTACGCTTCCGGCGATCTGAACTGGAACCCGTACTACTACGGCTGGAACATCGAAGTTGTGGTTGATACCGATAACGATGACAGCACTGATGATCAGCCAAGCGTTGAACTGACCAAGCACTATGCAATGGGTCGTCTGGCGTTCGAACTGGCTTACGTTATGCCGGATTCCAAAACCGTTTATATGTCTGACGACGGCGGTAACGTTGGTTTCTACATGTTTGTTGCGGACACTGCCGGTGACCTGAGCGCAGGTAACCTGTACGCAGCTAAATGGAACCAGACATCTGGCGAAGGCGCTGGTGAAGCAGATCTGAGCTGGGTATCACTGGGTCACGCTACCGACGAAGAAATCACGGATTACGTTCACGGTACCAATGGTCAGACGGCTCTGGCATTTACCGATATCTTCAACACCGGCACCGTCAGTGAAGAAGACGGCAGCTGTAGCGTTGGTACTAAGATCCAGACTGACGTAGGCGTTGAGTGTCTGGAAGTGAAAAGCGGTATGGAGCAGATTGCTTCCCGTATGGAAACCCGTCGTTACTCTGCCCTGCAGGGTGCAACCACCGAGTTCTCCAAAGAAGAAGGTATCACTTACGACAGCAAGCGTAACAAGCTGTACGTTGCTATGTCCCGTGTTTACGACAGCATGGAAGCTGATGCTGAAGCACCAGCCGATCATATTCAGCTGAATATGAACCGTTGTGGCGCAGTTTATGAACTGGAACTGGGTGAAGATTCTGACATCGGTTCTGAGTTCGTCGCTGCAAACATGAAAGGTCTGGTTGTTGGTCGTCCAACAAGCACCAGCCGTGGTGTAGCCGGCGTTAACATCGAATTCCAGGTTCCTGGTTTCGAAGGCAACAACTCCTGTCATGTAGACGGCATTGCTGAGCCAGATAACCTGACTTATATGTCTGGTTACGACTATCTGATTATCGGTGAAGACACCGGCAGCCATCAGAACGACGTGATCTGGGCTTACGATTTTGAAACTGCTCAACTGACCCGTATCCAGACAACGCCATACGGTTCTGAGACTACCTCTCCTTACTGGTATCCGGACATTAATGGTTTCGCTTACCTGATGTCTGTTATTCAGCATCCATACGGTGAGTCTGACCAGGACCAGGATTCCGGTAACGGTGAGAACCGTGCTTACACTGGTTATATCGGTCCTTTCCCTGCGGTAAAAGAGTAATTATTTACTCCGCGACTCAGGTTAAAAAAGGGGTGGCCTGTGCCACCCCTGCTTTCGTTTCAGGTGTTATATGAACAATCGTACTATTTTTATCTTTCTGTTAAGTCTCGCGCTTTCCGGTTGTTTTACCGGTTCTGATTCTTCTGATGCGGTGGCCAAAGACGATACGGATACAACAACAGAAAACCCGGCTGCAGAATCCGGAGACAGCGAAGCCGGTGAAGATGCCAGCCCGGTGAATAACGATGATCTGGTATTCGGTACCATGAGCAATATTACTGCGGACAGAAAAGACAATATCGTGCCGTATGTACCGCCGCAGTGTTACACCGATCCGGTATCTGAAAATGGCGATATTCATAACCCGTGTTACGCCTGTCATACAGAAAGTAAGCGTCCGAACTTTCTTAACGACGTTGACGTTCAGCTGGAATACGGATTCCCGGATACCGCGCTGAAAAACAACTGGTCCAATGTGTATAAAGACCGCACCGCGGCCGTTGCTGCCATCAGCGACGAAGAGATTCTGAATTATGTGCGCGAGGATAATTATAAAACGGCGGATGGCCGGATTATTCTGGCGGAAAAACTGCACAATGTTCCAGCCAGCTGGGACCGGGACAGTAATGGCAGCTGGGATGGTTATATCCCGGACCTGTACATGGATTTCGATGAAAACGGCTTTGATAAAGACCCACAGGGTGGTTATACCGGCTGGCGCGTCTTCGCCTATTATCCATTCCTTGGCACTTTTATGCCGACCAACGGCTCAACCGATGACGTGATGATCCGTTTGCCGCCGGCGTTCCGTGAGCTGAGCGAAGGGCAGTTTGATGTCGAGACATACATGGTCAATATGGCTGTGGTTGAAGCCATGATGAAAGAAAAAGACATCACCATTAATGAAGTCGATGAAAACCGTTACGGCGTCGATCTGGATAAAAACGGCGTACTTGGCAAAACCACCACCATCAAATATGAGTGGGCACCGCTGAATAATGTTTATATGCACTATGTTGGTCAGGCCGGCGTGCTGGCTGACAGCGGTAAAATTAAAATGGCGGCGCGCCTGTTCCCGACTGGCACAGAGTTTATCCACAGTGTGCGTTATATCGACGTTGATGCTGATGGCAGGACGAAAATGGCCGCGCGTATGAAGGAGCTGCGGTACAGCCGTAAGCATGGCTGGCGCGATTATTATGCACTGCGCAACATCGTCGATGACGAACTCAAGGAACGTCATGATTTTCCTGGCCGGGTGAAAGAAATTGTCGGCAACATGGAAACCGGCCTGTTCCAGAAACAGGGCTGGACTTATCAGGGCTTTATTGAAGATGACGCCGGTCAGCTGCGTCCGCAAAGCTATGAAGAAACGTATTTCTGCATGGGCTGCCACGGTTATATTGGCGCCAGCAATGACACCGTGATTTCCTTCAACCGTAAGCTTGACCATGGCTCGTTCCGCAACAGCTGGTACCACTGGCTGGAAAAAGATCTGAGTGGTATTGCCGATCCTGCACGTGAAGATGGGCAGGGAGAGTATGCTTACTATCTTGAACAGAATCCGACCGGTAACGAGTACCGTAATAACGATGAAGTCCTGAATAAGTTTTTTGATGCGGATGGCCATAAAAAGCCGGAAGCATTCAATAAGCTTGAAAGCGATATTTCTTATCTGCTGATGCCATCAGCTGAGCGTGCCCTGATGCTGAATAAAGCTTACAAGGTTATTGTTGATGAGCAGAGCTTTGATGAAGGTCGTGAAGGCGTGGTTAAACCTCTGAATGCCATACATCACGAAGTTGAACTGGATCAGCCGACAGGCGTGAAAGATGTACTGAGTTATTACTGAATTTGGCGAAAATAAAAAAGCGGCTTTTCAGCCACTGCTGTCCCACAGTTTAAA
>NZ_DJIO01000148.1:0-26843 GCF_002433655.1 Thalassolituus sp. UBA6592
TTTCGGCGCTCCAGAGGCGAATTTAAGGCCCCTCTATGAGGACAAGGGGCCTGACAATTTTCGAAAATGCTTAAATAGAAATTTGTGGGACAGCAATGGCTGCTCAGCCGTTTTTTCGTTTTATAAACCTCGGCCATCAGCTGTATGAGGTTTATCTGTGTAAATAGTAAAACTGGCAAGCTAGTTGCATTTTCCAGGGAAAGGAGAATGTTATGCTGGCAAATTCTACATTACGACCATCAGATCCCGGCTCGATTTATACCGACGTTAATAGCCTGCAGGGTATTAATAAGCTGGGTCGCAGCGACCAGAGCGCCGCACTGCGTGAAGTTGCCGAGCAGTTCGAATCCATGTTTCTCAGCATGATGCTGAGCTCTATGCGCAAGGCTAATGAAGTCTTTGAAGAAGACTCCATGCTGAACAGCCCTGAATCCGATTTCTACCGCAATATGTACGATAGCCAGATGGCTGTATCGCTGGCGGGCGGCAGTTCTACGGGCCTGGCTAATGTGATTTACCGTCAGTTAATGAGTTCATACGGCGACGATAAAGACAGCGCTCCTGAACTCGATTTCAGCAAAATTGAAGATCGTCGTATTCAGTCATCTGCGGCATTCCGTAAAGCCATTGATACCGTCGAAAAGGTTATCAATACCCCATCTGCTGACCGTGCTCCGACCGCTGACAGCAGCACAGATGACGCCAAAGCGGCAAGCGGTAAAGGCAATAAGGGGCAACAGTTTGCCTCTGCGGAAGAATTCGTTGCCACTCTGTATCCTCTGGCGGAGAAAGTATCGGCAGAGATTGGTGTGGATGCTAAAGCCATTGTTGCTCAGGCGGCACTGGAAACCGGCTGGGGTAAACACATGATTACCGATGAGCAGGGCAGAAACAGTTTTAATTTCTTCGGCATTAAAGCCGACAGCCGCTGGCCGGGTGAATCCGTTACCGTAACGACTCATGAATACCGGGGTGGATCTGCAATGAAGGAAAATGCCGCGTTCCGCTCCTATGCCTCAATCGAGGACGGGCTGCGTGACTATGCTGACTTCCTCAGCAACAGTGCACGTTATGAAAAAGCCATTGGTCATGACCTCGGTGCGGATCAGTACGGCCACGTACTGCAACAGGCCGGTTACGCAACGGACCCTCAGTATGGCCATAAAATTCAGCGCATTTCGGAAAGCACAACGCTCAATGATGCCTTGCAGAAACTTCAGCAGTCATTTTCTGCTGAAGCTGTTCAGGAGTAATGGACGATGGCAGATATTCTCGATATTGGCATCAGCGGACTTAAAGCCAGTCAGACCGCACTGACCATCACAGGGCATAACATTACCAATGCCGGTACCGAAGGCTACAGCCGTCAGGTGATTGGTCAGAGTGCAAATTCGCCACAGAATAAAGGTGGTGTATGGGTCGGCTCTGGTGTGAGCATTGATACCGTAACGCGTATTTATGATCAGTTTTTGACTGAACAGATGTGGCGGGACTCCTCCAGTTTTAACAGCTTTGAAACACTCGCTACAAATGCCGGGCAGATTGACAGCCTGTTGGCCGATCCCGGTACCGGGATTCAGCCTGGGCTGGAAAATATGTTTGGTGCTTTGCAGGCGGTTGTCGATGATCCTTCATCCCTGCCTGCCCGTGCTGTACTGCTGAGTCAGAGCGATGGTCTGCTTGATCGCTTCAGCGCTATCAGCGACCGCCTGACTGCGCAGAATGAAATCATTAATGGCCAGATGGAAGTTATGGCCGGGCAGATTTCTACCATTGCTTCATCTCTGGCTGAATTGAATGAGCAGATACAGTTTGCTACGGCATCTGCCCAGGGCGTAATGCCAAATGATCTGCTGGATCAGCGTGATAAGCTGGTCAAAGATTTGTCCGAACTGGTAAAAGTTGACGTCGTTGAACAGGATGATGCGGTATGGAACGTATTTATCGGTAACGGTCAGGCACTGGTAATCGGCAATGATTACAACGAAGTCTTTGCCGGTAATGGCGCAACAGACCCCAGTCGCAGCGATATTTATTTCCGTAAAGGCGATCAGATCGAAAATATCACCAACCGCATTACCGGCGGGCAACTGGGAGGTACGCTCGACTTTCGTAATCAGGTTCTTGATCCTGTGCTGAATGGTCTCGGGCGTACGGCACTGGTGATCAATCAGACCATGAATGACCAGCACAAACTGGGCGTCGATTATGATGGCGAGATGGGTGAAAACTTTTTTACCGGTGTGAATGAAGGATCAAAACCCTATACGCGTATTCTCGGTGATGCCGCTAATAAAGCACCGAACGACCGGGTAGTTGCGGTTAATATTACCGATGCCGGGGCGTTGACAACCAGTGATTATGAACTGGAATTCCCTGGCCCTGATGATTACACCTTCCGCATCAAACGCGTTAGCGACGGCGAAATTGTAAAGCAGAGTTCTCTGTCGGGAGCGTACCCTGAAACGGTATCGGTAGAAGGTTTTGATCTGGTGTTTGAGGCTGGCAGTTTTGCTGCCGGTGATGACTATCTGATTATGCCGACAAGAGGTCAGGCTGCGCAGCTGGAGATGAATATTTCACGGCCGGAGCAGGTCGCAGTGGCCAGTCCTATTCTGACGGATTCCGCCATTGGAAACCGTGGTAATGCCATTATTTCGCAAGGGGATGTTTACGATACATCGACCCCGTACTTTTCAGCGGAAGGCAGTCTGACACCGCCGTTACTGGTACGTTTTACCTCCCCGACCACTTATGATGTGCTCGACAACAGTGATCCGGCCAACCCCATTCCACTGTTTCCACCTCTGATGAACCAGACCTATGTTCCGGGTATCAGCAACGATATTTTGCCGGATAACGATGGTAAAACTGCATTCACCAGTTTTGGTGGATATCTGCCGGTTGCGACGACTTATCAGCCTCCTTTACCGGCCGCGAATATTGATCCGGTGAATGGCTTTTTTCCGGAACGGATTGTGATCAGTTATACCGATCCCAATACCGGCCAGGTGCGCAGTCAGCCAACACTGATTACCCAGGCCAATGCTTCAGCCAAAGAGATTGCTGCGGAACTGAGTAAGCGGGAGGGTGTTGAAGCAAGCGCCAGAACCACCATTGAACTGTCAGATTTCAGCAGTGATGCTACACCGTTTTTACCTCTGGATTTCAGTCTGAATGGTGTTGTACTCACGGATATTCCGGGAACAAATCAGACTAAGTACGACGAGAGCTACCCAACCGATATTCCTGATCCGATGACGCCGGATTTTCTGGCTGACAGAATCAATGCAAACTTTGATTTTCAGGAAATGGGTATTATCGCCCGCAGTGATGGTGAAACGTTAAAAATTATTGCCCTTAATGGTGAGGATCTGGACATTGAAATCACCGGTGATCACGGTGATGGTTTTTCCGTAAGTAACGGTCAGGACATCCGCTTAACAGAAACCGGCGAAACGCCTTTTATCAGTCTGTCAAAATATGACGGTTATGATTTTGATCAGGGCGGTCCTTACAGCTACAGCTTTGATGTACCTGGACAGGGGCAGTTTGATATTACCATGACCGGCAGTTATGCCACGGGTAACGATGTCCTGCAGGCTTTCCGCACAGAGCTTGAACAGGCTGGTTTCAGTTTTTCCGGAAATATAGATGTCGATATCGATGAGCGCGGAAATATCAGCTTTCAGCCACGGCTTGATATGCGTGCTACCGGAGCGAATGGTTCAAGTAAAATTGCCATGGGTGGCCAGATTAAAGTGGTAACCGACCCGGGTTACAGCCTGGATGTTGAACCGCCTGGAAACAATCTTTTTGCCGATAATCCGGTGGGTGAACCTGTCCATTTTGGCTTTGATTTCACTATTGATGGGCTCGCACAGACCGGCGATGAGTTTACCGTGAATTTTAATACGGACGGTACATCCGATAGCCGTAATGGCGCGGCAATGGCGGCGCTTGAAAGTAAGGATACGGTAAATGGCAATACCAGTTATTCAGAAGATTACGCCCGTCTTGTAGAGAATATTGGCGCTCTGACCAGTCGTGCTCAGATCAATCGCGATTCTGCGGAAGTTCTCTTTAATAATTCTCAGGATGCGGTAGTCAGTATGTCGGGAGTAAACCTTGATGAAGAAGCCTCAGCTCTGATCCGCTATGAGCTGGCTTATAACGCCAGTGCTCAGGTGATTCAGGTAGCGCAGGATATTTTCGATACTCTGATATCGACGTTCCGCTAGGAGTTAAGTTATGCGTGTGGCAACTCTGCAACAGTATTCAACCGGTCTTAAAGGCATCCTGAACAATCAGGAAGAAGTGAATAAGACCCAGCAACAGGTATCGACCGGACGTCGGGTTCTGACACCAGCGGACGATCCGATTGCTGCGACCAAGATCCTGCAGTTGCAGCAGGACCTTGCCCTGAATGAGCAGTACACCCGCAACATGACTGCTGCAGAGAACCGGCTTAATCTGGAAGAAGCCACGCTGTCATCCGTGACAGAAAATATTGCCCGGGTAAAAGAGCTGACGGTGCAGGCCGGCGACGGCTCTTATACCATTGAAGATCGCCAGGCTATTGCCGCAGAAATCTATCAGTTACAGGAAGCCTTAGCTGACCTCTTTAATACCCGTGATGCCAACGGCGAGCACATCTTTGCCGGCTTTAAGGGTGCGACTGAACCCTTCCAGAAGACCGGAACCGGGCGTTATGAATTTGTTGGCGATGAAGGTCAGCGCTACCTCGCCATTGGCGCAACGACCACAGTCGCCACCGGCGACAGCGGTAAAGGTTTGTTTGTCGACGTTGAAGCTGCCAAAAATACCTTTACTACAAGTCTGAATCCGCTGAATACCGGCACCCTCCAGGTGAACCCTGGCTTTGTAGTCGACGAAGAAGCTTATGCCGAATTTTATCCGGACGATCTGGTCATTACCTTTAATCCGGAATCGGCTATTACCCCGCCAGGGCCGAACTATACGGTGCGTCGGGCATCTGATAACCGTGTTGTCGATGGTATGTCCAATGAAACCTATTTCGACGGAGCACCGATTACCGTCGCCGGTCTCAGTATCGGTATGAGTGGCCGCCCGGAACCGGGTGACGAGATTCTGGCGAGATCGTCTCCGAAGCAGAGTATTACCGATACCCTGTACCGGCTGACTGCAGGGCTTAATTCGCTGACTGACAGTCCGGTTGATTCTGAAACCCTGGATATTCTGATTGAAGACACCCTGACCAATCTGACCAACGCGCAGACGTCTGTTTCCCAAAAGGTCAGTGAACTGGGTGCCCGGCTGAATGTGGTGGAGAACACCGGCAACCTGGCGGCTGATGTCAAGCTGGTCAATCAGGAAGTGTTATCAAAACTATCTGATGTGGATTTTGCTGAGGCTGTCAGCCGTCTGTCATTGCAGACTTACCTGTTGGAGGCCGCTCAGCAGAGCTATACCACAATATCCCGTTTATCACTGTTTAACCAGTTGTAAGGCTGGTACAGAACTTGCTCAATCCATGCAATATGGAAGGAGCGTCAGAGGTTTGACTATGTTCGATGACAAAAGCATTTTAATAACCGGTGGTACCGGGTCCTTTGGCAAGCAATACGTCAAGACTTTGCTGGCGCGTTATAAGCCCCGGAAGATAATTATCTTTTCCCGTGATGAACTGAAGCAGTTTGAAATGCAACAGGTCTATGACGCGCCATGTATGCGTTACTTTATTGGCGATGTCAGAGATAAGGAGCGACTGATTCAGGCCATGCGCGGCGTTGACTATGTTATTCATGCTGCGGCGCTTAAGCAGGTTCCTGCGGCGGAATACAATCCGATGGAATGTATTAAGACAAATATTAATGGCGCTGAAAATGTTATCCATGCAGCAATTGCCAACGACGTAAAAAAGGTTATTGCCCTCTCTACGGATAAAGCCGCTAACCCGGCAAATCTTTATGGTGCTACAAAGCTGTGTTCTGACAAGCTTTTTGTTGCCGCCAACAATATGGTGGGTGGTGAAGTGCCGCGTTTTGCCGTTGTTCGCTATGGCAACGTGGTGGGCTCGCGCGGATCGGTTGTTCCTTTTTTTGAAAAACTGATTGGTGAGGGTGCTGAATCACTGCCAATTACCGATGCTGCTATGACCCGTTTCTGGATTACGCTGCAGCAGGGTGTGGATTTTGTTCTTAAGAATTTCGCCCGTATGTATGGCGGCGAAATATTTGTTCCTAAGATTCCTTCGATCCGTATTACAGATCTGGTGGAAGCTATGGCGCCGGGTATGGCGACCAATGAGATTGGTATCCGCCCAGGCGAAAAGCTGCACGAAACTATGTGTCCCGGAGATGATTCACACCATACCATCGAATTTGATAATCATTATGTGATTACGCCGTCCATTCAGTTTACCGCACCGGTTAATTATTGCCGCAATCTGCTGGACGAACATGGTACGCCGGTGGATAAAGGGTTCTCCTACGATTCGGGAACGAATCCTCATTTTCTGACGATTGAAGAAATCCGTGAACTGCATCAGGAAGCAGCTCTGTGATTCCATACGGTCGTCAGAATATCAGTGATGACGATATAGAGGCGGTCACGGCGGTACTTAAATCCGATTTCCTGACTCAGGGGCAGGCTGTGCCAGCGTTTGAACAGGCGGTTGCGTCTAAGACCGGCGCTGGTTTTGCGCTGGCTACCAACAGTGCAACCTCGGCTTTACACATTGCCTGTCTGGCCCTTGGCCTGCAGTCCGGCGATCTGTTGTGGACAACGCCGATTACCTTTGTGGCTTCAGCGAATTGCGCGCGCTATTGCGGCGCGGATGTTGATTTCGTCGATATAGATCCGGCGACGGGTAACATGTCGCCGGCGGCACTCAAAGAAAAATTCATAACAGCGGAAAAAAATGGCCGCCTGCCCAAAGTTATTGTACCGGTGCATTTGTGTGGTCAATCCTGTGATATGGCCGCCATCAGCGCGCTGGCCCGTCACTATGGCTGCCATATTATTGAAGATGCTTCCCATGCCATCGGCGGCCAGTATCAGAATGAGCCGGTCGGTTGCGGGCGTTTCAGCGATATTACTGTTTTCAGCTTTCACCCGGTAAAGATTATCACCACCGGCGAAGGTGGTATGGCGCTGACGAACTCCGCAGAACTTGCTCATAAAATGGCTCTTTACCGCAGCCATGGCATCAGTCGCGATGAGGTCGATATGACAGAGGCCAGTCATGGGCCCTGGTATTACCAGCAGACCCTATTGGGATTTAACTATCGCATGACCGATATTCAGGCAGCGCTTGGTCTGAGTCAGTTAACCCGCCTGGACAGCTTCGTGCTACAGCGCAGAGAGCTGGCAGCCTTTTACGATACTCTGTTGGCCGATGTGGATGTCACCCCCTTAACTCAGCTGCCAGACAGCGGGTCCGCATGGCACCTGTATGTGGTTCAGATCGACAATGTACAGGGAACCGCAGCTGCAAACAGGAAAGAGGTTTTTAATTACATGCGTGAACAGGGGGTGGGTGTCAACGTGCATTATATTCCGGTTCACTTACAGCCTTATTACCGTAATCTTGGCTTCTCAGCGGGTGACTATCCGGCAGCAGAGGATTACTACCGGAAGGCTCTGACGATTCCTCTGTACCCGGATCTGACGACAGAACAACAGCGTTATATCAGCGCTACTCTGATTGCCGCGTTGGCAGGCCGGTCCGGCGTTGAACCTGGTTAAGCGTATGTGCTGCTACTGGCCGACTCTGTCCGCTTCTGATGTGAAATTCGCTGTACAGCGTTATTTATCGCCAGCTTGCTCAGGGATACGTTTATGCTGACTTCCGATGTTAACCGTCTGGCGCTTGGAACAGTGCAGTTCGGTATGAATTATGGTGTTGCCAATACATCTGGACAGGTAAAAAAAGAAGATATCGCCACGATTCTTCGGCTTTGCCGTGAGGCTGGAGTCGACACCCTGGACACTGCTATTGCTTATGGCGAAAGCGAAAAGCTGTTGGGCCAGTGTGACCTGACTGGATTCAGAGTTATTACCAAAATACCTCCTGTTCCTGAAGAAGTCTTTCATTGCCAAACGACAATCCATGATTGGTTGGCAGAACAGCTGGAAGCATCTCTGCAGCGCCTTAAGCTTTCTGCGGTGGATGGTCTGATGCTGCATCAGGCAACGGCATTGTGTAATCCGCAGATTGGTGAAGAGCTGGCGGCAGCGCTCCGTGAAGTTAAAGCTCAGGGAAAAGCCTTGAAAATTGGCGTTTCTGTTTATTCTCCGGATGAGCTTGAGAGCATTTACCCAATACTTCAGCCGGACATAATTCAGGCACCATTTAATATTCTTGATCAGAGACTGGCCAGTTCCGGCTGGCTTAAAAAGCTGGCAGGTGACAATACTGAAGTGCATGTCCGTTCTGTATTTTTACAGGGCCTGTTGCTGATGGAAAAAAATCAGCGGCCAGAAAAATTTCAGCAGTGGGATTCGCTCTGGCAGACATGGGACAGCTGGTCTGAAGAAAGCGGACAATCGCCATTGGTTTCCTGTCTTGCGGCAGTGATGAGCTATAAAGAGATTGATCGCGTCGTGGTGGGCTGTGACAGCCCTGAGCAGTGGCAGGAAATTCTCGCCGCTGCCGGACAGACTGAAGCCGCTGTTCCGGCGCCGATAGCCACGGATGATCTGCTCCTGATTAATCCGGCATTGTGGAGTCAGATATGAAGGTTGTTGCTATCGTACAGGCCCGTATGGGTTCAACCAGGTTACCCGGTAAGGTAATGAAAGATTTGGGTGGAACACCGCTAATCGGTGTTTTGCTGGCCAGGCTTGCGCGTGCAGAGCGGGTGAATCAGATCGTAGTAGCGACCTCGGTGGACAGCGGAAATCTACCTTTGAAAGCTTACGTTGAAAGCCTGGGGTATGTTTGCGAACAGGGCAGTGAAAAAGACGTGTTGCAGCGTTACGCCGATATCGCCAAAAAACATCAGGCTGATGTGGTTGTTCGTGTGACAGGGGATTGCCCATTGGTCGATCCACTTCTGGTGGACACTATGATCAGCGGGTATCTGGCAGCCGGTACAGACTATTACAGCAATGTTGTGCCTCCCTGTTTTCCTGACGGGCTAGATCTGGAAGTGTTCAGCGCAGAGGCGCTGTTCCGTTGCATAAAGAGTACAGATTCGGATTATGACCATGAACATGTGACCCCCTGGATCCGTGAATCCGGTCAGTGTTCAACGGCGGCATATCAGGCCGGTTTTGATTTGTCGCACTGGCGCTGGACGGTGGACGAACCAGCAGATCTGGTCGTTATCCGTAACGTTTTTAATCACTTCAGTCCGGATATTTTCTTCAGCTGGCAGGCTGTGCGCGATCTGCAGTCTGATCAGCCAGAATTATTTGATGGTAATTCCGGTATCAAACGTAATGAGGGGGCCTCCATGGGAACAGGTCAGAAGTTGTGGAAACGGGCAAAACAGATTATCCCTGGCGGGAATATGCTGTTGTCCAAACGTTCGGAGATGTTTCTGCCAGATCTTTGGCCATCGTATTTCAGTAAAGCCAAAGGCTGTACGGTCTGGGATATGGACGGCAACGAGTTTCTGGATATGAGTATCATGGGTATTGGTACCAATATCCTGGGGTACGGCCATCCGGAAGTGGATGATGCGGTTCGTCATGTTATCGACACCGGCAATATGGCGACGTTTAACTGCCCGGAGGAAGTCTGGCTGGCAGAGAAACTGATCGAATTAAATCCCTGGGCCGATATGGTCCGTTATGCCCGCAGTGGTGGTGAGGCCAATGCCATTGCCATTCGTATTGCCCGCGCAGCATCGGGCAAAGATAACGTTGCTATCTGTGGATATCACGGCTGGCATGACTGGTATCTGTCGGCCAACCTTGGCAGTGATGAAAGTCTTGCCGGGCATCTGTTGCCGGGTCTGGATCCAAAAGGTGTTCCGGCTAACCTGCGTAATACAGTATACCCGTTTAATTACAATCGCTTTGATGAATTACAGGCCCTGGTGGATAACCACAATATTGGCGTCATCAAAATGGAAGTCGTGCGTAATATGGGGCCGGAAGACAATTTCCTGCAAAAAGTCCGGCAGCTGGCAACCGAGAAAGGTATCGTCCTGATCTTTGATGAATGTACCTCGGGCTTCCGTCAGTCCTTTGGTGGGATTTATAAACTGCACGATGTTGAACCCGATATGGCTATCTACGGCAAAGCTATGGGTAATGGCTATGCGATTACTTCGGTTGTTGGTCGCCGGGAGATTATGGAGGCTGCTCAATCGACTTTCATCAGCAGTACCTTCTGGACTGAGCGTATCGGACCTGCTGCAGCACTGAAAACACTGGAAGTTATGGAGCGGGAAAAATCCTGGGAAACGATTACCAATACCGGACTGAATATCCGCGAGCGCTGGCAGGCACTGGCTGATAAGTACGAGCTGAAAATCAATCACTGGGGATTACCGGCTTTAACGGGTTTTACCTTTGACAGTGAAAAGGCACTTTACTATAAAACTCTGACAACACAGATGATGCTGGAAAAAGGTATTCTTGCCTCAAATTCTGTCTATGTCTGCACCGAGCATACAGAGCAGGTTGTGGATCGCTACTTTACTGAACTGGATGATGTTTTTGCCGTCGTCAGAGAATGTGAAGATGGTCGTGTTGTAGAAGACCTGCTCAAGGGACCGATCTGTCATGCGGGCTTTAAGCGTCTGAACTGATGAGTTGACGGAAGGGCCAATAAAAGTGGGTCAGTTTATTTCGGGAGAAGGTGATGGAATTAGATGATATCAGAGCTCACTGGCAAGGATGGGCTGAACAGTTTAAAGGGGATATCAGAGCGACTACAAAAACCCCGACCATTAAATTACTGGAAATTGATGCGCTGAAGCGCGCAATAGAAAAGATCGCCGGCACTGATGGCGCACAAAGTATTCTCGAAGTTGGTTGCGGCAATGGTCATAATTGCATAGCGTTGAGTAAGTTTTTTCCACAGACTCATTTTACCGGCGTCGATTACATAGGCGACATGGTGAAATGTGCTTTGGATAACCGCGATGCACAGCAGGCCACCGAACAGGCAGATTTCTATGAAGGCAATGTGTTGGATCTGGACAGCCACGCAGAACTGACCGGGGAATACGATATTGCTTTTACCGATCGCTGTCTGATCAATCTGAATTCTGTTGAATTGCAGCTGCAAGGTCTTGCACAGATAGCCCATCAGGTAAAGATTGGTGGACATGTTATTTTGATTGAGAATATTAACGATAGCTATTCTCAGCAGAATGCATTGCGTGAACATGCAGGACTGGCAGCCAGAACGCCGGATAAGTTCAATCTGTTTTTTAATGAGAATGAATTAACAGAAGGGGCGAAGCCGCATCTGCAACTGGTTCGCAGTGAAAACTTTGCCAGTCTGCACGATATTATGCTCTACGTTATCACACCTATGGTCAGTGGTAAGGTGGACTATGAATCACCTTATGTGAAAGCAGTCACTGACATGCTGCTCTCTTTGCCTGACGGATTACATGACAGCTTTGGTGGTTTTGGGCAAAACCGCTTATATGTGTTCCGGAGAACTCAGTGATAACCAATCCGGTCTGCTTTGTATTTGATATGGACGGCGTGATCGTTGATACGCTGGCCACCTTGTACAGGAACTATCTCGATATCCTGACATTGTTTGGTAAATCCGGCAGTGCGCAGGAATTTGATCGTCTCAACGGCAGCAGCCTGGATGAAATTGTTACGCATATTGCCACACACCATGATCTTCTCGGTTCGGAGGCGGCAATACGCAGCCGTTTTGAAGATGGCTTCACTCGGCTTTATGAAGCACCATCATTAATTCCTGGTGTTAAACAGGCACTGCAGAATATCAGCAGCGCCGGGGTTCCCATCGTTATTGCCAGTTCCGCCGGACGTGAAACCATCGCGTCGGTCGTCCGCTACTTTGAACTGGAAAATTACATCAGCGGCTGGGTGTCCGGCGAAGATGTTGAACGTGGTAAGCCATGTCCGGATATTTACCTGAAAGCCCGAAGTCTGGTGCCTGGCGCTGCCATTTTTATCGCTGTTGAAGATTCAGATAACGGCATCCTGTCCGCCTGGCAGGCCGGTATGATCCCGGTTCATTTTGTTGCTGAATCCGCTAATGCACATAAGAATGCTTCTTTCGTTATTAACGATATGAGTACACTTACGCATATTCTGGCGTTGCCAACATTTCCGCTGCGCGCTATGGAATCTACCCGTTTGACAGAATGCAGAGCCATTCCGGTTCCCACTGCATTAAAGAGTAAAATTGACCAGTTCTGGCAATCAGCTGTCACAGAAAATTCGTCATTATTTGATGCACAGGTGATGTGTTATCAGGGACATGAAATGACAGTGGATGGGCTTTGCTCTCTGCGTTATGGCCGGCGGCAATATCGCGAGGTTTTCTATGTGCTCAGGAGCCCTGATGCACGGCAATGTGCCAATCTCCCCGTTATTATTCCCCTTGCTGTGAGTGGCGTAATCTGCAATCCGAAGGGAGAATATCTGCTTGCCACCCGGGCAGAAACCGTGACGCAGTATGCGGGGAAAAAAGAATTTGTACCCTCAGGCTCTATGGATGTTCCTGAAGCAGATGAAAACAGTGACGGCAGAGATCTGGTTACGGATCAGATTTCGCGCGAATTGGCAGAAGAAAGTGGTATTAAAGCGATTGAGTCCTGTCGTCAGATCGGGCTGATATATGACCTGCATGCCTCCGTCATGGACATCGCCTGTTCCGTATCTCTGCAGGAAGAGCTGCCGGTCGACGGCGGTTATCACAGCAAGGAATACCATCAGTATGCCTGGCTGGAAAGCGATGCGGTCCGTCGATTGTGTCACACAGACGACATCATCAGTACTTCTGCAGAACTGTTCAGACTTGTTCAACAGGAATATCCTGAATTGCCAGAGCCATCATTCGCTGGAGAACGCTATGCTGATTAACGGACGAAGAATAGCGGCAGACGAACCGCCCTATATTATTGCCGAACTGTCCGCCAATCATAACGGCAATATCGATACTGCTTTCAGACTGATTGAGCAGGCAGCTGCGAATGGCGCTGATGCTGTAAAAATTCAGACCTATACTGCGGATACCATTACCCTGAATTCTGATCGTGAAGATTTCTGCATCCATGGTGGACTGTGGGATGGGCGTACGCTTTATGATCTGTATCAGGAGGCCCATACCCCATGGGAGTGGCATCCGGCTCTGTTTGCCAAGGCGCGGGAATGCAACATTACCTTATTCAGTTCACCCTTTGACAGTTCTGCTGTGGACCTGCTTGAAGACCTGAATGCACCGGCCTACAAAATTGCGTCGTTTGAAGCCGTGGATATTCCGTTAATCCGGTATGTAGCATCGACCGGAAAGCCGATGATCATCTCAACCGGTATGGCAGATGAGGAAGAAATTGCCGAGGCTGTGGATGCCGCCCTTTCTGCAGGCTGTAAAGATCTGGCATTGTTACACTGCGTCAGTGGCTATCCTGCGCCTGCAGAAGATTATAATCTGCGGACCATAAGCGATATGGCCAGTCGTTTTGGTCAGCTTACTGGTTTGTCAGATCACACTCTGAATAATGCGACGGCGGTTGCCAGCGTGGCTCTCGGCGCCTGTATCATAGAAAAACACTTTACTCTGGACCGTCAGGGTGGCGGGCCGGATGACAGTTTTTCACTGGAACCTGCCGACCTTAATCAATTATGTCGCGATGTGAAAGCCGCCTGGGCTGCTTTGGGTACGGTAAATTATGGAACCAAATCCAGCGAGTCTGCCAACGTTAAGTTCCGTCGCTCGCTGTATTTTGTCCGTGATATGAAAGCAGGCGATATTATTGATGCATCCTGTGTGCGCAGCGTCCGGCCTGGCTTTGGTCTGGCGCCAAAGTATCTCGATAAAATTATCGGGCAGGCGGTTCTTGTTGATGTTATGGCTGCCAGCCCGGTGACCAGTGACAGCGTTGTTCTTACGACCGATTAAACGGCAGATAAAAGCATAATTTCATCATTGCTGAAGGCATATGCCGGGCCGATAGCCGTTTGTCTGGAACAGCGTTAAACCCTCTGACGTTAGCTCAGAGGGCCCGCTATTCGCCTTGATTATAACTCGGGATACGGATCTTCTTCTTTGTGTAAAAGAGTGAGTGCGACACGCTCATTAGCATCGGCAGAAAAGTATTCTGAGGAATGGCTGAAACTTTTTTTGGCGATGGTGTGGTAGTGACCCGCAGCCGTAAAGAAATCTCCATACTGGGATTTGTATGAATATATACCTTCTTTATGGTGGTACTTTCTTTTGTGGCGTACCGGTGGGTCGAAATCCATAATGGCCAGTCGACCGCTGGGTTTCAGGACGCGATCGGCTTCGGCGACTACTTTGTAGATGTCTTTACGGTCGACCAGATAGAGACAAAAGCCGATAAATATCAGATCGAATGTTTCATCGCCAAAGTCCAGCTGGCTGGCGATACCAACGGTCAGCGACAATGATGGATCGGCTTTCATACCATCAGCAACCGCTGCTGCTGACGGGTCGACACCATACCCTTGCGCACCTGTACGCTCACAGATCGTACTCAGCTTCGATGCATTTCCGCAGCCGACTTCCAGAACCCTCGCAGGGGACGAATCCTCAGTGTAATGACTGAGAATAATTTCAACATCAGGAAATATTTCATCCCGGGTCAGTACGGCGGCATTGCGCTGATACCACTGGTCGCCTTCGGATTCGAGGAATATATCTGCCTGATTTACTTTATTGTTCATGTTCCATCTCCCTGATGATTACCTTATCTTTCCATAATTCATAATCCGGTTCTGGCTGCGAAATGGTCAGCTTCAGCCTGGGGTCATCATCACTGTTACAGTCTTTGATGTAATTTTTCAGATGCTCAGGCAAGGTTTTGATCAGAAAGCCGAAGTATTGCTTAAAGTTTTCCGTGTACAGGCTCAGTTTTTTTTCTGATTCAATCTGTTTGCTCAGCGCGTAGAAGTTATACAACCAGAACCAGATCGTGCCACGGATAAAGGTATTCATCACCGCTGTTTTACTGTCCCGGTTGTTGATGGCGACCTGATTGATTTTAAACAGGCTGCTTTCAATGCTGTCCAGGTCCGGCTGCATATTTTCCACAATGGCGGTAATTTCTGTGCACATCTGACTGATGGTGCGGATGATTTCTTTCTTCAGTTTATCCTGCGCTTTCCGTCCGATTTTACGGCTGTCGTTTTTCAGGCTGTCAAACAGCATAAACTCAGGCGCTTCCTGACGTTGTGACAGCAGCTCAGCCATTCCATCTTCTGTCATTTCAGTCGTACCAATGATGGTTACGCCCTGCGACAGGTTGATAACGTCTTTACGCCCGGACAGCATGATTTTGCGCTCTGCGTGCGTTTTCGCCGTGAAATAGAATGGGGTGGTGTATATGTCACCACGAACGTTGGTTTCAACTTTATAGGTTTCGGCTGTCATTTTGCGTTTGAACTCGGCAAACATGTCGGCCTGTTCTTCTTCGCTGTAAAACGCTGATGCCGAGTGGGTCTGGCCTGGGTCAGCAAAGCCAAAGTCCAGGCCAACCAGAAATACATCCGGCAGATTCAGGTCCAGGGCGATGGCCAGTGCGGCGTTACCGGCACTGGGCGTTGCATCGGCAATGGTGTCATCGCTGGCCAGCAGTTTGCCGTAGCTGGATTCGCTCTTCAGATAAATCAGACCATCATTGAAGTGGTTGAAAACCAAAGGACTGATCTGTGCGGCACCAATGATGTTAATCTTCTTCGATTTGTCCTGGGGAATAATAGAAACAGCCTGATAGGTAATATAGTCAGACTCCAGAATCACCATAGCATCAGGATAAATATCATTTTTCGCCAGCGAGTGGCCGGCACTTTCGGCACAGAGGATGGTGATTTTGTCTCTGTGCTGTTTGATCAGATCAATGTATTTGTCCAGCGACGGGCCGTTACCACAGACGAGTGTGATTTTAGGTGTGTCATGCAGATCCGGCCTTGGCATCACGCGGATACCTTTCGACAGGTTGTGCAGTACATGGTTGAGCTGGTTCACTTCGTCGTCGTAGTAGCCCCAGACGTTCAGATAAGGCTCAATTTCACGGTTCAGCCGGCGAGCGACTTTGGTGTAGAAGGGGTCTGCGCGATGAACATAGAAAACTGTCTGGATAGGCATGAATGGCACGTTAAGGCAGATGTGATTCCATACCCCGCCAAAGGCGTTATGCACGCGTTTTTCTTCATCCAGTTCCGCTGTATCGCCAACTGACAGCACAAATGAGCGGTCATCCGCCTGCAGGTAAGGCGTGATCAGGGCTTCCCAGTCAGTGACATACAGGCTGGCCATGAAATAGTCGGGGTTGTGTTCCACGACAACCACATGCCGCACATCACGGATGTTCAGAAATTCTGTGATGTGCTGGCCAATACCTGAGCCGAGAAACACCACTTGCGGCAGGCTGTGACGGAATCCGTACGGGCGGGCATTACCCTTGTGAGCACCAACCGACTCCAGATATTCAGCCAGCAGACCATGGGAATAGCGGAAGTGGTGTAGCTCGTTGGCATAGGTATGGCGCAACGGGTGGTTCATCTTGCCAGGAGCAAAAGCGTCAGAAAACTGTTGCGCTTCATTGCTGTTAAAGGCCTGTGTCTGTGCCGGATAGATCAGCTCGCCGTTTTGCAGCAGGTTCACTTCCAGCGATTCAGAATCGAGATTGAGCTGCAGTTCAGTCAGTCTGCGGTTAGTACAGAAGCTGTGAATAGAAGGGAAGTAGCGTTCAAAGAACTTCATATTCTTCTGTTTACGGTCCTGCAGGCTCTGGGCGAGCTGGTTAGCATCCATTATCTGTTCCCGATTGTTTTCTGTCGTTTCAAAGGGAAAAAGCAATGCCTGTGCCAGTGGATGACAGCACATTTCGATTCATACGAAAAAATTTCTAAAGGTTTTACGCAAGGGGCCGTTAAAGACCATGACAGAGTTATTTGACGGTGCCAGAACCACTAAACGCAGGGTGATGGCTGTCTGACATGTAGGTACAGGAGAAAAACCATGCCTCAAATTATTAACACCAACATCGCATCTCTGAATGCTCAGCGAAATCTGGATAAATCCCAGAGCGCTAACCAGACTGCCCTGCAGCGTCTCTCCTCCGGCCTGCGTATCAACAGCGCCAAAGACGATGCTGCGGGTCTGGCAATTTCAACCCGTTTTACTTCTCAGATTAAAGGTCTGAACGTTGCTGTACGTAACGCCGGTGACGGTATTGCGCTGGCGCAGACTGCTGAAGGTGCACTGGGTTCTATGAACGACAACCTGCAGCGTATCCGTGAACTGGCGGTACAGTCTGCTAACGCCACCAACTCCGACGTTGACCGTGAAGCACTGCAGGCTGAGGTTGATCAGCTGGTTGCTGAGATCTCACGTACAGCTGACGAGACTGACTTCAACGGCCGTAAACTGCTGGATGGTTCTTTCTCTGCGACCTTCCAGATTGGTGCGAACGCTGGTCAGACTGTGGATGTATCCATTGCTGAACTGACTGCTGACAAGCTGGGTGCTTCGGATGCAGCGGGTGTATCCGCCCGTGGTACAGACTTCGGTATTTCTAACGGTGACCTGGTGATCAACGGTCAGGCGATCGGTCCTTCTGTGTCCGGTGATGACTCTAAATCGACTATCGCTTCTTCTGCCTCCGGCATCGCGATTGCGGCAGCGATTAACCGTTCTTCTGACGAGACCGGTGTAACAGCTTTTGCTGACGCCACTGCAGTGAATGGTTCTTCCATGTCTGCAACCGGTGCGAGCACTGCAGCTACCATCGAAATCAACAACGTATCGATTACACTGCAGGCGACTGCTAACAGTAATGACGTTGAAATGGCGGCCACCCGTCAGTCTGTTATTGCAGCGATTAACGCTGTGTCTGATCAGACCGGTGTTGTTGCTTCCGATGGTGGTAATGAAAACGGCGTTATTCTGACTGCGGAAGATGGCCGTAACATCGTACTGGAAGGTACTGGTGGTAACCTGACAACTGCATTTGGTCTGGCAACAGCCACTACCACTGCAGGTGCTTCTTCTTCCAGCCTCAGCGGTACTACCGCGGGTGTTTACGAAGGTGGTTACACACTGATCGCCGACGGTGATACCAAGTCCATCGACATTGATGGTGGTTATGGTACCGGTACCGGTGACCTGGAGAACTCAGGTCTGACCCGTGGCAGCTATGATCCTTCTGTTGCGGTTTACACCAACGAAGCTCAGACCTCCAGTGCTGCAGGTACAGGTACTACTGCTGCCACCCTGGCAATTGCTGAAGGTGACCTGGTGATCAACGGTACTACCATTTCGGCTTCCAGCTCTGTGGATGATACCGCGTCCGATACCACGTCGAACTCTTCTGATGGTTCTGCATCCGGTATTGCGATCGCAGCGGCGATCAACCGCAGCACCGAACAGACTGGTGTGACTGCAACCGTGAATGAAACCGTGCTGGTAGGTACTACCGGTGCCGCTCCGACCACGGCAGCCACTCAGGGTACTACCCTGGCAATCGCGATCAACAACGTTGATATCGGTACTGTTGTGTCTCAGGGCGATATCGATAAGGACCGTCAGTCCACTATCGATGCGATCAACGCCAAATCCGGTCAGACCGGTGTTACCGCCGAAGACAACGGTGAGGGTATCACCCTGCGTGCAGCCGATGGCCGTAACATTTCTGTTGCGATCGGTGGTACTGCCGCCGCTATCGAAACCGGTGGTGCATTCGGTCTGGATGCTGACGTAGAGGGTATTGGTCAGGCTTCTGTGGCGACTACTCTGTCTGCTTTCGCAACCTCTGCGGAAACTGTTTACAGTAGTGTTCGTCTGGAATCTGCTTCTACCATCACAATCGAAGCTGGTTCTTCCGGTAAGAGTGGTCTGGATGATTCCGGCTTCACTCTGGGCGAATTCGGCGGTGGTGAAGATGGTCAGTTCCTGGTGGATATTGATATCTCTACTTTCGAAGGTGCGACAGCAGCTCTGACTGCAGTGGATAACGCCATTGCTCAGGTTGCATCGCAACGGGCTGACCTCGGTGCGATTCAGAACCGTATGGAATCTACAGTGAGTAACCTGCAGATTACTTCTGAAAACCTGAATTCTGCGAACTCACGTATTCAGGATGCTGACTTCGCCGCAGAAACTGCTGAGCTGTCACGTACTCAGGTACTGCAGCAGGCTGGTATCTCGGTACTGGCTCAGGCCAACGCGTCTGGTCAGCAGGTTCTGTCCCTCCTGGGATAACAGCGGGCTGATGGGGGAAGCTAGCCTTCCCCCGGCTGCTTAACTGAGGAACCAGAGAGGTGATTTATGAGTGAGCTGAAACTGAACGTTATCGATAAACCAGCTGTATCACCTTCAGTTGCGAAAGAAGTATCCGGCTCTGCCAACGATATTTCCGTCGCTGATGCTAAGAGCGGTAAGCAATTGCCGTCCCAGGCGGATAAGCTTAACCCTCTGACCCAGGATGAGGTCAAAGAAGCTGTATCCCGCATCAATGAATATGTGCAGCAAACAAAACGCACACTGGATTTTCAACTGGATGAAGACAGTGGCAAAACGGTAATCAGGGTATACGATAAATCATCGTCAGAACTGATCCGCCAGATACCGAGTGAACTGGCTCTGGAACTGGCGCAAAAATTGAATGATGAGGAACCAACTTTATTGTTCAGTGCACAGGTTTGATGACTATTTAACCAGACCCTTAAATTAACCCTGTACTGGCCGATAAGCTGGTACAGGGTTTTTTCGTTTCTGGTCTCACAGGAGTACCACTATGCCATCCGTTGAATCATTAGGACTTGGGTCCGGTGTACTGACGTCTGATCTGGTCGAGCAGCTGATTACAGCTGAACGCGAAGTATCAGATATTCGTCTGGACAGCCGCCAGGAACTGACCGAGGCGAAAATCACCGCCTATGGGGAAATTCAGTCGCTGATGGCGGATATTCAGTCGAGCGCCAATAAATTGTCGAGTCCGAGTCTGGTGGGCGCGACCCAGGCAACCTCCTCCGACGAAAGCATCCTCACAGCCACCACCACCAGTGTGGCAGAACCCGGTTCTTATTCTGTCGAAGTGGTCAACACGGCCAAAGCTCACGCGTTGGCCAGTCAGACGTATTCCAGTTTTGATGAGGTTGTGGGAACCGGAAAACTGGTATTTTCCTTTGGCGCTGTCAGCTATGACGGCAGCGGCGATATCAGCGGCCAGGATATTAACGGTGATCGGATCACCAAAAGCATTACGATCGATGACTCCAACCGTTCGCTCAGCGGCATCCGCGATGCTATCAACAATGCCGATATGGGGGTAACTGCGACCATTGTTAACGATGGTTCGGGGTATCGTCTGCTGATGACCTCTTCTGAAACCGGCGTTGAAAATGCCATGAGAATTGAAGCTCAGGATGAGTCAGGCAATCTGCTGACGTCCGGACTGGCAACGCTTGCGTTTAACGAAAATCAGCTGGCTTCGTCTGCCATGACACAAACTGCAGGCGCGCAGGATGCGTCCCTTATGGTCAATGGGCTGACCATTACCCGCAGCAGCAATGTCGTGGAAGAGGTTATTCCCGGTGTTGCGCTGAATCTGAACGGGGCCGATGTCGGCAAGACAGTCAATATTACGGTAAGTGCTGATACGGAAGAGCTGACAGAAACCCTGCAGGGGTTTGTTGATACTTACAATCAGCTGAAAACCTTCGTCGACGATCTGTCTTCCTACAACACCGAAACTCAGCAGGCGGGTCTGTTACTTGGGGATTCGACCATTCGCTCGATGATGACCCAGCTACGCGCGCTGATCAGTGAGCCTGTGGTCGGCCTGGGAGGTAAGTATCGTTCGTTGACAGAATTAGGTGTTAATACCGATCGCAACAATGATTATCAGCTGACCTTTGACACGTCGATTTTTAACCGTGCACTGACAGAAGACCGTACTTCTATTATCGGACTGTTGGCCAAATCCGGCGTGACCACTGACAGTCAGATTACTTATGTAAACGATTCCATTAATACCAGACCGGGTACGTATGACGTTGAGATTACTCAGCTGGCGACGCAGGCCCGTTATGATGGGCAGTCACTGGCATTACTCGATTTTTCATCGCCGGTGGTCATTGATGAAAGCAGTAACAATTTTAATATCAATGTTAATGGTACTAACTCTGAAATCACCCTGACTCAGGGCAGCTACACATCCGGTGATGCGCTGGCGAAAGAAATTGCATTACAGATAAACAGCAGTAACGCGGTATCTGCCGCCGGGCACAGTGTGTCGGTGGCCTACGACAATGCTGCCCGCAATTTTTCGGTTACCTCAAATCAGTATGGTTCCTCTTCCCGTATTTCTTTTGCCTCGGTCGATGCAAATGTTGCTAATGTTCTCGGCTTTACTGCGAGCGGGCAGGGGGCTTATCAGGGCGTCGGACTGACCACACTGAATGCTGATGCCTTTAATGGCAAGGGCGCCACCAGTCTGCAGGGGCAGAGTACCGTTGATGAAGATGAGGGTATTAATTTTGCCGCCAGTAATGCCACATTTTCGCTGAACATTGATGGTGCCGGGCCGGTTGCTGTTGTGGTTAATCAGGATGCCAGTGGTCAGGATCTGAATGGCGACGGCATTTATGGCGACCGCAAGGATACTCTGCAGGCGGTTCAGAGTGCGATCGATGCACAGCCCGGGCTGAATGGTCTGGTTACAGCGTCATTTGATGCGGAAGGTTATCTGCGCTTTGAAACCACTGCAGAAGGCAGTGCGCGCAGTATCGAAGTCTCTGCCACCGGTATTGGTACCGGAGATATTCTGCTGGGGCTCGATGGTACTCAGGGGGTACAGACCAATGGTAAGGATCCTGGTGTTACCTTCGCAGCGCCGGTTGAGTTTGCTGTTCAGGTTGATGGTGTCGACAGTCTGAATAAGGTTTCTGTACCGGCCGGGAATTATCTGAGCGGAGATGCTCTGGCGGCAGAAATTCAGAATCAGATAGGTGCGGTACTGTCTTCCGATCCTAACTTTACCGGTGTGGTGAAGGGCGCTGAAACGGCTGTGGCTTCGCGGGATATTTCAGCCCCCATTGATTTTTCCGCGGCCAATTCCGGATTCATTCTTAATGTCTCAGGCAATGAACAGGAAATTATTGTCAGCGGAAACAGCGGTAACAATATTGCTGACATTCAGTCCGCTCTCGACGCCGCCTATGGCGCAGGCGTGGTCACTGCAAGTCTGGATGGCAGCGGCCTGAAACTGACGACCGTTGCCAGCGGTCATGAAGAATATATCGAAGTTGAAAGTGATGGCCGCGGAGCGCGCTCGGCAGCATTCGCCGACTTGTCTGCAGGGATAGATTTCTCCGGCGGACAGAATGCAACCTTTACCCTGACCGTCGATGGTCTGGACATTAATGTCGATGTTAACGGTGATGGTACGGCGGGTGGTAATAACTCAGAGTCCAATCTGACCGTCATACAACAGGCTATTGATTCGGCGTTGGTGAACAGTGGGCAGTTTGCTGCCGGGGATGTTCGTGCCCGGGTAAATGACAGCGGACAGCTTTATTTTGAAACGCAGCGTAAGGACGGAGTTAGAACCGCTGCTACCTTCGGTGCATCCTCTTCCGTAGAAGTGAAAAATCTCGGTGGTACTGCAGCAACCAGTCTGGGCATGTCGGCTGGCGTATCCACCAATGGCTACGATGGATTTGGCCTGGCAACCAATGAACGTAACTTTGGTTATGACCTGGATGTCACCGTGGACTATGAATACGACCCGGATAAGTTGACCGGTGCGTTCAATATTTCTGTTGGTGGGCTGGGTACCAGTGTGCGTTTTACCGATCTTGACCCTGCGGCAATTTCAGCATTGGGATTACAGGATGCCGCTGTTTACTCTCCGGCTGTCGCTGTTGGTCAGGATGTTGCCGGTAAGATTAATGGCATTGAGGCGACGGGCACTGGACAGTTTTTGCGCGCTGTTGATGGCAATCAGGCCGCAACGAACGGCTACTACCTGGGTGATCTGGCGACAGATTTTTCAACACCAGTGACCATAGATGCGACCAATAATGTGTTCACCATTGAAGTCGACGGTGTTGAAGCTGAAGTAACGCTTAATCAACCGGCAGTTTATAACTCAGGTACAAGTCTGGCGCTGGCTTTACAGCAGGCAATTAATGACACCACAGCGTTCAGCGATGAAGATATCCGCGTGCGGGTGGATTACACCACCGATACCAGTTCTTATGCGTACGGCCGCTTCGGGATTATTTCTGCGTCCACCGGCGCATCTTCTGATGTACAGATTAAAGATGTGTCCAGTGGCGTTGCTGAAGTGTTCGGGTTTACGCTCGGCCGTGGCGACGGTGAGGCGGGTAAAGACCAGGTTGGTTTTATTGATGATGCCTCCGGGCTGCGTCTCAAGGTGACTGGTGGTGAACCCGGGATGCGTGGCCAGGTGACTTATATTTCAGGGTTTGGTGATCAGCTGAAAGAAATCATGGACGGATTCCTCAATGGCCGTGACAGCATGATGTCAGTACGTCAGGCGGCGCTGGACGATGATCTGACGGATATTGATGAAGAAAGAGAAAAGCTGGATGCGCGTATGGAAGCTAGAGAAGCGAGACTAAGGTCTCAGTTTCTGTACAACGATGCCATTATTCAGACGTTGAACTCGACTCTGGATTTTGTGCAGCAACAGTTCGATGCAATGAACGGTAATAATGATAATTAATGAGTCATCATTTGTTTCGTTTTGTGAGATATATCCTACATTAAGTAAAGGTGGAGATTATTATAAAGGTCCAATATTATTGCAGTTGAAAATTATATGACGTCGCCGATGATTACCCAACCGGGGGAGAACATGGAAAGTTTTAACAAACGGCTGGTCGAACATTTTATTCAACTGTCCTGGAATAGTGGACGCTTTAATCTGCTCCGGCACATTGTCAGCCCGGACTTTGTTTATCATACAAGTTTCGTAGAAGGCTTCCGCGATCTGGACGGCTTTATCGAATACGTGTCAGAGGTTCGCTCTGCGATCATTGATCTTGATGTAAGCATCGAAGAGATGATGGCCGAAGGTAACCGCGTTATTACCGTGTGCACGTTTTCCGGAAGTTTTGAGCGCCCGTTGATGGGCATGCAGCCTAATCACCGAGTTGTGAGTTTCAGTTCAATCTCTACCTGGGAAATCCGCCGTGGCAAAGTTGTTCACCAGAACACCATGGTGGATCTGGCGGAATTGCAGCGTCAGATGGTTGGCGCCAACAACGCAGTGCCACTGGCTGGGTGAAGCCTTATCGGTAAAAAGTCTGAGATCTGTACTCAGGGATTTAACCGACGACAGAAGAAAACGAAAACAAAAAAGGAGCCACTGGCTCCTTTTTTGTTTTCTGAGCACCCCGCCTGGAACAGGATGTGTCGAAAATGTGATTAACAGGCTTCCGAAAACTCGCAGGCCGCTACGGCGGTCGTGCTGGTTTCCCGGACGATTTGCTTGGCACACTGGCCGCAGCATCCACAGTCCGTTCCTACGCCCAGTTCCTTGCGGATGTCTGCATAGCTGGCACCATCGGCGGCGGCCTGACGGATCTGCTGCTGGGTAACGGCTTTACAAAGGCATACGTACATGGTGTTAATCCATATGAGAATCACTTTGATTTGCAATTTAGTCTGAATGAGAAGGATTTGCAATAAAATTTTTAAAGAAAAGTGTAACCGTCCGCTGCAAGGGGCGGGATGGCTGATAAAGCCTGAATAAGCCACGCTGCTGTGCCCTTTGGCAGTACAGAGCGCGGACACCTCTCGCGCCGCACCTCTCGCATAGACAGCCGCATTTCTGTAAAATGCTGCGTCCTTTTTGAACAGTGCCTATAAAGCCTTATTGGTACTTTCCCTGAAACAATACAAACGAATCACGGGATATTGTCTTGGAAGTTAATCCGATTGTTGAAACCATTAAAGACCTGAGTGCGCGTACCGATGTGCTTAGGGGGTACCTTTGACTACGCCAACAAAGTTGAGCGTCTCGAAGAAGTAGAACATGAACTGTCTCAGGGGGATGTCTGGGACAACCCTGAGCGTGCTCAGGAGCTGGGCAAAGAGCGTGCGTCGCTGGAAGCGGTGGTGAAGACCATCGATACGCTGGATGCCGGCCTTGGGGATGCCCGTGATCTGCTGGATATGGCGGTTGAAGAAGATGACGAAAGCGCCGTAGAGGATATCCGCGCCGAGCTGGAAAACCTCAACAGCCAGCTGGAAACGCTGGAATTCCGTCGTATGTTCTCCGGTGAACTGGATCAGAACAACGCCTATATGGATATTCAGGCCGGCTCCGGTGGCACTGAAGCGCAGGACTGGGCCAACATGCTGCTGCGTATGTACCTGCGCTGGATCGAAGCCCATGGCTTTAAAGGCGAGCTGATGGAAGCCTCCGAAGGTGAGGTTGCCGGTATTAAAAGTGCGACGATCCGCATTGAAGGCGAGTATGCCTACGGCTGGCTGCGTACTGAAACCGGTGTTCACCGTCTGGTGCGTAAGAGTCCGTTCGACTCCGGCAACCGCCGCCATACGTCGTTCTCTTCTGTGTTCGTATCCCCGGAAGTAGACGACAACATCGATATCGAAATTAACCCGGCCGATCTGCGTATCGACGTTTACCGCGCCTCCGGTGCCGGTGGTCAGCACGTTAACCGGACGGAATCTGCGGTCCGTATTACTCACTTGCCGACTAATATCGTGACTCAGTGTCAGAATGACCGCTCTCAGCATAAAAACAAAGATCAGGCGATGAAACAGCTGAAAGCCAAGCTGTATGAGTTTGAGATGCAGAAGCGTAATGCGGAAGCTCAGGCGCTGGAGGATACCAAGTCCGACATCGGCTGGGGCAGCCAGATCCGTTCTTACGTACTCGATGACTCCCGTATTAAAGACCTGCGTACCGGGGTTGAAACCCGCAATACTCAGGCGGTGCTGGATGGCGAGCTCGACCAGTTTATTGAAGCCAGCCTGAAAAAAGGTCTGTAAGGAAAGCCTGCCGACCCGCAGGTACATTCACAGTTAAGGTTTAAACATGACAGATTTAACCAATCACAGCGATGCGCATGAAGAAAACAAGCTGATCGCTGAACGCCGCGCCAAGCTGCAGCAGTTACGTAACGGCAGCAAGTCCAATGGTCACCCGAACGACTTTCACCGTACCCATCTGGCCGGTGAGCTGAAGCGTGCACACGGTCATAAGGACAAAGAAGTGCTGGCAGAAGAGGGCCTGCGCGTTTCTGTTGCTGGTCGCGTAATGCGTCGTGGTGGTCCGTTTGTCGGTATTCAGGATTCCAGCGATTCCATTCAGTTTTATATGTCCAAGCCGAATCAGAAAGAATCTGAAGCCTGGCAACTGCTGGATATCGGTGACATCGTGGGCGTCTCCGGTGTGCTGCACAAGTCCGGTAAAGGCGAACTGTACGTGGATGTCGATCAGATCGAAAACCTGCGTATCCTGACCAAATCACTGCGTCCGCTGCCGGATAAACACCATGGTCTGGCGGATCAGGAAATGAAATACCGTCAGCGTTACGTGGATCTGATTATCAATGAAGATACGCGTAAAACCTTTATGGTGCGTTCCAAAGTCATCGAAGGTATCCGCTACTTCCTGACCCAGCGTGGTTTTATGGAAGTGGAAACTCCGATGCTGCAGACCATT
>NZ_DJIO01000148.1:27156-27319 GCF_002433655.1 Thalassolituus sp. UBA6592
GATGCTGCAGACCATTCCGGGTGGTGCATCGGCCAAGCCGTTTGAGACTCATCACAATGCTATGGGTATTGATATGTTCCTGCGTATTGCGCCGGAACTGTATCTGAAGCGTCTGGTGGTCGGTGGTTTCGATAAGGTTTTCGAAATTAACCGTAACTTCCGT
>NZ_DJIO01000148.1:27701-28177 GCF_002433655.1 Thalassolituus sp. UBA6592
TATGCAGACTACAACGACCTGATGGACATCACCGAAGCCATGCTGAAGTTCATTGCTGAAACTGTTCTGGGTACCACGACCATTGAATACGGTGAGTCTTCCTATGACTTTGGCGCTAATTTCAAGCGTCTGAGCATGGTGGAGTCCGTGATTAAATATAATCCTGAGATGGACCCTGCCATCATCCGTCATGCGGAAGATAACCTGGAAAAACTCATCGAATATGCGAAGAGTGTGGGCGTTCACTTTGGCCCGAAAGAAGCAGGCTGGGGCCCGGGTAAAGTACTGACCGAAATCTTTGAAGCAACCGTGGAAGAGAAGCTCGATCAGCCGACCTTTATTACCGAATACCCATGGGAAGTTTCTCCACTGGCACGCCGTAACGACGACAACCCATTTGTGACTGACCGCTTTGAATTCTTCGTTGGCGGACGTGAGCTGGCTAACGGCTTCTCCGAGCTTAACGATGCCGAAGA
>NZ_DJIO01000080.1:0-23848 GCF_002433655.1 Thalassolituus sp. UBA6592
TTAAACTGTGGGACAGCAGTGCGCTGATGCGGCCTTTTTTTGTTGGTGAATGTGGCTGTGTTTGGGGAAAGAGTATTACGGCATTTTCATGTCCGGCACACTCTGGCGTTTGATCAGTCGATCGTCTTTACAGGTTTCCAGATGAATATCAAAGCCCCAGAGGAAATGCAGATGCTTCATCACTTCGTGCACGTCTTCTGACAGCGGTGTGTCGTTTTGCATGGTATGACGCAAGGTCAGAGAGCGGTCACCCTCGATATCCACATTGGTAATCTGAATATTCGGTTCGCGCCGGGACAGATCGTACTGACTGGCCAGACTTTCGCGAATTTTGCGGTAGCCCTGGTCGTTGTGAATCGCCTCAACTTTGTAGTGATCTTTTTCGTCGTCGTCGTAAATGCTGAACATATGGAATTCACGCATCATATTCGGCGACAGGAACTGCTGAATAAAACTTTCATCCTTAAAGTTACGCATGGCGAAGTGCAGGGTTTCCAGCCAGTCTTTGCCGGCCATTTCCGGGAACCACTCGCGGTCTTCGTCGGTCGGGTTTTCACAGATCCGTTTAATATCGCGGAACATGTTGAATCCCAGTGCGTACGGGTTAATGCCGCTGTAATAAGGTGAATCGTAACCCGGCTGATAAATGACGTTACTGTGCGATGACAGAATTTCCATCATAAAACCGTCGGTCACTTTACCTTCATCATAAAGGTGATTCAGCAGGGTGTAGTGCCAGAACGTCGCCCAGCCTTCGTTCATCACCTGAGTCTGGCGTTGTGGATAAAAATACTGAGATATTTTACGCACAATGCGGATCAGCTCACGTTGCCATGGTGCGAGTAGCGGCGCGTTCTTTTCCAGGAAATACAGAATATTTTCCTGCGGTTCATCCGGGAATTTACGCTTAGTCCGTTTTTTCGCTTCCTCTTTTGGCGAACTTGGCAGTGTGCGCCACAGATCATTGACCTGCTGCTGCAGAATGCTTTCCCGTTCTTCCTGACGCATTTTTTCTTCTGCGGCAGAAATCGGCTTTGGCCGGCGGTAACGGTCGACACCATAGTTCTGCAGAGCGTGGCAGGCGTCGAGTACCTGTTCTACTTCGGCCTGACCGTGGCGTTCTTCGCACTTGCGCACATAATTTTTGGCGAATACCAGATAATCGATAATGGCACTGGCATCCGTCCAGGTACGGAACAGGTAATTACCTTTGAAGAACGAGTTATGACCATAGCAGGCATGTGCGATCACCAGTGCCTGCATCGGCATGGTGTTTTCTTCCATCAGATAGGCAATGCAGGGATTGGAGTTAATCACAATCTCATAAGCCAGCCCCATCTGACCACGCTGATAATTTTTCTGCGTGTGCAGGAATTGCTTGCCGTAAGACCAGTGGTTGTAACCGATGGGCATACCGACAGACGAGTAGGCGTCCATCATCTGCTCAGCGCTGATGATTTCAATCTGATTGGGGTAAGTGTCCAGCTGATAACCTGCAGCAATGCGGGCAATTTCCCGGTCGTAGGTTTCTAACAGCTCAAAATTCCAGTCAGAATCCGTCGACAGGTACTGACGTTCTTTAGCAGGTACGTTCTCGTTCATGACGCCTCCTGATGCCGTTCTTTCGCAAACAGGTCGCGGAAGACCGGGAAAATATCTGCCGGGCTGCGGATCTGTGCCATGGCAAATTCTGCTGGATGGGATTTCTGTAAGCCGGTGTAGGCTTCCCAAAGAGCCTGATGCTGGTTAGGCGTAATTTCAATGTAGGCAAAATACTGCACCAGCGGCAGCAGCTGCTTCTGCAGGATCTGCGAGCAGACCGGGGAGTCGTCGTCCCAGTTGTCACCATCCGATGCCTGCGCTGCGTAAATGTTCCATTCGCTGGAGCTGTAACGCTCCTGCACAATGTCATGCATCAGCTTCAGTGCACTGGATACGATGGTGCCGCCGGTTTCCCGGGAGTAGAAGAAATCCTGCTCATCCACTTCTTTAGCACTGGTGTGGTGTCGGATAAACACCAGCTCAATGTGTTCGTAATTCTTCTGCAGGAAAAGATACAGCAGAATATAAAAGCGCTTGGCAATGTCTTTAATATCCTGAGTCATGGAGCCGGAAACATCCATCAGGCAGAACATGACCGCTTTACTGCTTGGTGTCGGCACTTTGACCTGGCTGCGGTAGCGCAGATCAATATCATCGAGGAAAGGAACATTTTTCAGTTTACCTTCCAGTGACTCGATCTGTTCACGCAATGCGGAGACTTCCGCACGGGTATCATCTTCCGTTGGATTAAGCGCTTCCAGCGCCAGCTTCAGCTCTTTCAGTTTTTTGCGTTTGCCAACCGTCATACCAATACGGCGTGCGTGGGCATTACGCAGAGAACGCACGACGGAAAGATTGTTTGGCGTACCTTCAGAAACAAAACCGGCGCGGCGGGTTTTGAAATCTTTGGTCTGACTCAGTGTTTTTTTGATCATGTTCGGTAACTCAAGGTCATCGAACAGATAAGTCAGAAACTCTTCTTTGGTGATGTAAAAAGAAAATTCGTCTTCCCCTTTACCCTGATTGCTGGCATTACCGGAACCGGCACCACCACCGCCGCCCCCCTGAGGTTTTTCCAGCTCATCGCCGGTAGCAAATTCTTTATTACCAGGGAATACCCGGTGCTGTTTGCCTCCCGGACCATGTGAAATGGAAGGCTCATGAGTATTACGGGTAGGAATACTGATCTGTTCTCCACGTTCCATATCGGTAATGGAGCGGCCATTAACGGACTCGGTTACGGCTTCTTTGATGTGCTTGCGGTAGCGTTCAAGAAAACGCTGCCGGTTAACCATGCTTTTGTTCTTTCCGTTCAGGCGCCGATCAATGATATACGACATACACTTCTCCTGCTGTTCCGGAAATAGTTGCCCCGGAATAAAACCCACCGGTTGCCCGGTGGGATTCAGTCTTACTGTGACTTACGTACGCGCAGATACCATTCTGACAACAGACGGACCTGTTTCTCTGTATAACCGCGGGCAACCATGCGGTCGACAAAGTCATCGTGTTTCTTCTGATCGTCAGAAGAAGATTTCGCCGAGAAGGAAATGACCGGCAGAAGATCTTCGGTATTGGCAAACATTTTCTTCTCGATAACCGCACGCATTTTTTCGTACGACTGCCAGGAAGGATTATTGCCATTGTTGTTGGCGCGGGCGCGTAACACGAAGTTAACGATTTCATTACGGAAATCTTTCGGATTGCTGATGCCTGCTGCTTTTTCAATTTTCTCCAGTTCTTCGTTGATGGCAACACGGTCAAACATTTCACCGGTTTCCGGATCACGGTATTCCTGATCCTGAATCCAGAAATCAGCGTAGGTTACGTAACGGTCAAAGATGTTCTGACCGTACTCGGCATAAGACTCGAGGTAGGCGGTCTGAATTTCTTTACCGATAAACTCTACGTAATCGGTTGCCAGATATTCTTTCAGGTAGTTCAGGTAACGGTCGTGAGTTTCTTCCGGGAACTGCTCCTGCTCAATCGCCTGTTCCAGTACATAAAGCAGGTGAACCGGGTTGGCAGCAACTTCTGTGGTATCAAAGTTAAATACCTTAGACAGAATCTTGAATGCAAAACGGGTCGAAATACCGTTCATGCCTTCATCGACGCCAGCGGCATCACGGTATTCCTGAATGGACTTGGCTTTCGGATCCGTATCTTTCAGGTTCTCACCATTGTAGATGCGCATTTTTGAATAAATGCTGGAATTATCCGGCACTTTCAGGCGCGACAGTACAGAAAACTTAGCCAACATGCTCAGGGTATCCGGCGCGCAATGGGCGGCAGCCAGTGAGCTGCTGGACAGCAGTTTTTCGTAAATTTTTACTTCTTCATTTACGCGCAGACAATAAGGGACTTTAACGATGTACACCCGGTCGAGGAATGCTTCGTTATTCTTGTTGTTGCGGAACGTCTGCCATTCAGATTCGTTGGAGTGAGCAAGCAGGATGCCTTCATAAGGAATCGCGCCCATGCCTTCGGTACCGTTGTAGTTACCTTCCTGTGTAGCGGTAAGTAACGGGTGTAACACTTTAATGGGGGCCTTGAACATTTCCACGAATTCCATCAGGCCCTGGTTAGCACGGCACAGACCACCGGAGTAGGAGTAAGCATCCGGGTCGTCCTGAGAGAAATCTTCCAGTTTGCGGATATCGACTTTACCCACCAGAGAGGAAATATCCTGGTTGTTCTCATCGCCCGGTTCGGTTTTGGTAACACCGACCTGGTCGAGAATGGATGGGTAGAGTTTAACGACTTCGAACTTACTGATATCACCGCCAAATTCATGTAGACGTTTTACTGCCCACGGGGACATCACCTTGCCCAGGTAACGGCTGGGGATGCCATAATCTTCTTCGAGGATGGCGGCATCTTCATTCGGATCAAACAGACCCAGCGGTGATTCGAAAACCGGAGATCCCTTAATGGCATAAAAAGGAATGGTTTCCATCAGGTGTTTCAGACGCTCTGCAAGTGAGGACTTACCACCACCTACAGGGCCCAGCAGATAAAGGATCTGTTTGCGTTCTTCCAGCCCCTGCGCGGCGTGGCGGAAGTAAGAAACAATATTCTCAACGGCCTCTTCCATGCCGTAGAATTCAGAAAACGCGGGGTATCGCTTGATGACTTTGTTGGAGAAAATACGGCTGAGGCGTATGTCTTTGGATGTTTCAATCAGTTGTGGTTCGCCAATGGCCATCAGCATACGCTCAGCGGCAGTGGCATAAACGGATTTATCTTTCTTACAGAGTTCAAGGTAGTCCTGCAGGCTCATGACCTCTTCCTGGGTCGACTGATACCTGTCTTTATACCGGCTGAATACACTCATAAGTTCACCTCTCCGTTCACCTGATTTGTCAGGCTACTTTGCTACGATTACTACATAAAAACCCGTAATTAAATTCCGATGTCTCTGCCATAGTATGGTTCAGAGTTTCTGGTATATACCAGTAAAAAAATGTTGATAGAAAAAGCAGGAATTTTTTATGACAAATTTCTGCCGTTGGTAAAAAGACTATGCATTGAACGTGCCCGAAACTGTAAAGGGGGTTCGCAACTTTGGTAGGAAGGGTTAAAAACAGAATTAAAAACAGCGCACTGTGAAAATAAAAAAGGCCCGTAAAAACGGGCCTTTAAGCAGGTTTTATCAGGCTTCCGTCAGGTCCGGAAAAGCCAGTTTCCACATCTCATATCCGCCATCGAGACTGTAGACTTTGCTGAACCCCTGACCGGCGAAGAACTGTGCGGCACCCTGGCTGGAGTTGCCGTGATAACAACAGACCAGTAATGGGTCATCTTTGCTGACAGAGCCCATAAATTCTTTAAGGTTATCGTTGTCCACACGCTGTGCTTTGCTGATGTGGCCAGACTGGTAACTCATGGCATCACGGATATCGGCAACGTTCAGATTTCCCTGTTCAATCAAGGCCTTGGCATCGCCTGCGGAAATACGCTGGAAACCACTCATAGTTAATTCTCCGGTTGGGCCGGCACCCGGAACCATTGCTGATCATCCAGGCGCAGGGCTGACAGTTGTCCACCCCAGACACAACCTGTGTCGAGGGCATAAATATCGGGTACCGGGACATTCCCTTCCAGTGCGGCCCAGTGGCCAAACAGCAGACGGGTTCCCACGGCTTTGCGTCCGGCGGCTTCGAACCATGGAATATAGCCTTCCGGCGCGGTTTCGACGCCTTCTTTACTGGTAAGATCCAGCTCGCCATCGGCACTGATAAAGCGCATGCGCGTCAGGTAATTCACGATCAGCCGTTGCCGGTCGATGCCCTGCAGGCCTTTCTGCCAGCGGTTTGGCAGGTTGCCGTACATATTGCGGAAGAAATCTTCGCAATGGTTGCTCTGCAGCACGTCTTCGACTTCCTGAGCCAGGCGGCGGGCTTTGCGTGCGCTCCACTTGGGCGGAATACCGGCATGGCTCATACACCAGTTGCGGCCTTCATCGAGAATAACCAATGGCTGAAATCTGAGCCAGTCCATCAGTTCTTCGCGATCCGGCGCACCAAGTATGGGCATCAGGGTATCGTGATTGCGCACTGATTGACCGCCGTAATGGATCGCCAGCAGGTGCAGATCGTGATTGCCAAGTACACAGCGGGCGCGATGACCCAGACCTTTAATAAAGCGCAGTGTTTCCAGCGACATCGGGCCACGGTTAACCAGATCACCGGCAAACCATAACTGATCCTGCTGCGGATCGTAGTTTACTTTTGCCAGCAGGCGCTGAAGCGGTTCAAAGCAACCTTGAATGTCGCCGAATGCGTATATTGCCATATAGTAATCTTATGGTCGACCGTGCGGCCGGTGGTCAGTTGAGCGCAGAAGGGATGGCCAGAGTAAAGACAGGAACAGTGGCATGGAACAGGGTGCCGTCATCGGCTTCCATCACATAGTAGCCACGCATGCTGCCCACTTCAGTGGCCAGCACAGAACCGGATGAATAGCGGTAGGTTTCGCCTGGTTCAATGGTCGGTTGTTCACCGACCACGCCATCGCCTTTCACTTCCTGCATTTCATTGTTGCCATCGGTGATAAACCAGTGGCGGGTGCGCAGGGTTGCAGCCTGTTCACCCTTGTTGTTGATGGCAATATGGTAGGCGAAGACAAAACGCTTATCTTCCGGTACCGATTGCTCATCCAGATATTCGGTTTCGACGCTGACGCGGATGCTTTCGTTAAGCTCGTCAGTAATCATTTATGTCTCTCCGTTAGTGTCGTCGGCCTGTTGCTGCAGCTCATAGACGGCATCAGCGATACAGACGTATTCCTGCAGCGTCAGGCGCTCAGGACGCAGCCCGTTATCAATGCCGAGGGCTTCCAGCTGCTCTGCACTGATCAGGTTCTTCAGTGTATTACGCAGGGTCTTACGGCGCATACTGAAGGCTTCCCGAACAACCCGTTCCAGCGTTTTGATGTCTTTGGCCGGGCAGGGCAGTTCATCATAAGGAGACAGACGCACAATGGCGGAGTCGACCTTAGGCGGCGGATTGAAGGAGCCCGGGCCGACAATAAACAGTGGCTCAACCTTGCAGTAGTACTGCGCCATAATACCCAGACGGCCATAATCTGAGGTTCCCGGTCCGGCGGCCAGACGGTCAACCACCTCTTTCTGCAGCATAAAGTGCATATCTTTGACGATGGTGTGATGCGCCAGAAAGTGGAAGATCAGCGGCGTTGAGATGTTGTACGGCAGGTTACCGACGATACGCAGCTGCTGACCCGGCTTGAGAATGGTGTTGAAGTCGAACTTCAGGGCATCCCCTTCGTGAATGGTGAACTCAGGGTAGTTGAAGAACTTGGTGCGCAGAATCGGAATCAGATCGCGGTCCAGTTCCACCACATCGAGTTTGCCGCAGGCATCCAGTAACGGCTCGGTCAGAGCCCCCATGCCTGGGCCGATTTCGACCAGTGCGTCGCTGTGTTTCGGGTTGATGGCACGCACGATCTTGTCGATCACATGGCTATCGTGAAGGAAGTTCTGACCAAAGCGTTTACGGGCTTTATGGCCCTGGGCTTTGGGAATATGCGTCTTGCTGTGTTTATTATCGGACATGTGCCTGTGCCATTTGCAGAGCGACGTCGATGGCGGTGTGCAGGCTGCCGGCGTCGGCGGTTCCTGTCGCAGCCAGATCCAGTGCGGTACCGTGATCCACGGAGGTACGGATAACCGGCATGCCAAGGGTGATGTTGGCAGCGCGGCCGAAGCCGTGGAATTTCAGCACCGGCAGTCCCTGATCATGGTACATGGCCAGAGTCGCGTCAGCGTGTTCAAGATGTTTTGGAGTATAGAGGGTATCTGCCGGCAGGGGACCGGTGAGATTCATACCTTCTGCCCTGAGTTCATTCAGGGTGGGGATAATAATATCCAGTTCTTCGCGCCCCAGATGGCCGTCTTCGCCGGCGTGCGGGTTCAGGCCCGCCACCAGAATATGCGGTGCAGCAATGCCGAAGAAGGTTTTCAGATCGTGATCAAGGATACGGGTAACGCGCTTGATACGATCCGCTGTAATTGCGTCAGCAACGTCCCTGAGCGGCAGGTGAGTGGTTACTAATGCTACGCGCAGATCGCTGGTGGCGAGCATCATCACCACTTCTTCAACGCCGCAGTAATCGCGGAAATACTCGGTATGACCACTGAAGTGGATACCGGCATCGTTGATAATGCCTTTGTGCACCGGCGCGGTAACAATACCCTGCCAGCGCTTATCAAGGGCACCCTGTACGGCGACGCGCAGGGTTTCCAGCACGTAGTGGCTGTTGGCGACGTTCAGTTCACCAGCCGTCACCGGGGCTTGCAGTTCAACCGGGCAGACACAGAGTGTTCCCGGCTCATCAATGCACAGTGGCTCAGCGTCGCTGAACAGGCGGATGGTCAGCGGCAGCTCAAGCTCACGTGCGCGCTGTTCCAGCAGCTGCGGGTCAGCGATCACCACCAGTTCGCAGTGGCGGACTTCCTGGGCGATCTGAATGCACAGATCCGGACCAATGCCGGCAGGTTCGCCAGCGGTAATCGCCAGACGTGCGCTCATGAGTCAGCCTTGATATCGACGTAAGCTTCAGAGCGGATCTTACGCAGCCAGATTGGCAGTTCTTCTTCAAAGCGGCGCTGATAAAGCATGTTGCGCACCTGATTACGCTGGTTTTCGGCGCCAACGTCAGTTTCCCGGCGGTCTTCGACCTGCAGGATGTGCCAGCCGAACTGGCTTTCAAACGGCGCACTGATATGACCAACAGCGGTTTCCTGCATGGTGGCGTCAAAGGACGGCACCATATCGCCCGGATTTACCCAGCCAAGGTCGCCGCCACTGGCGCCGCTGCCCGGATCGTCGCTGTATTCGCGCGCCAGGGCTGCAAAGTCTTCACCGGCCTGCAGGCGCTGGTAGATGCTGGCGATC
Source organism: Thalassolituus sp. UBA6592 (assembly GCF_002433655.1). Lineage (NCBI taxonomy): Bacteria > Pseudomonadati > Pseudomonadota > Gammaproteobacteria > Oceanospirillales > Oceanospirillaceae > Thalassolituus > Thalassolituus sp. UBA6592. The sequence goes on from NZ_DJIO01000080.1 coordinate 8,958, forward strand.
AGGTCTTTGGCGTCCTGCTGATCGCGCAGTTCGTTAGTCTGAATCAGAATATGACGGGTTTTGGTCTGGGTGATCAGCTTGGTGGTACCACCACGCTTTTCCAGAACTTTTACAATATGAAAGCCACTGGCGCTTTTGATCGGATCAGCCACCTGACCGGCATTCAGTTTCGGCACAGCATCGGCAAAGATACCCGGCAGCTGAGCTTCTTTACGCCAGCCCAGATCACCGCCGTTGAGGGCGTTCTGGCCAGCGGATTCAGCAATGGCAGTCTCGCGGAAATCAGCGCCATTACGCAGCTTTTTCACCAGCTCATCGGCTTTGGCTTTGGCTTTTTTCAGGTCAGAGGCGGAAGCGTCTGACGGCACAGAAATCAGGATATGGCCGAGGTGGAACTCAGCGGCGGAGGCCATTTTGCCGAGATCAGAGGCGAGGAAGTAATCCACGTCCTGATCTGTGATCTGGATGCGCTCTCCCACCTGATAACGTTGCACACGGCTGATGCGCATTTCATTTTCAATCTGGCTGCGCGCCTGATCAAACGGAACGCCCTCAGACTCCATGGTCTGGCGGAACTGATCCAGACTCATTTTGTTCTGCGCCGCGATGCGGTTCAGGGCTTCAGTCATCTGATCATCACTGATGCGCACACCAGCACGGTCAGCCATCTGCAGCTGGATGCTTTCGGTAATCATCTGCTCCAGCACCTGGCTGCGTAAGACGTCGGCCGGAGGTAAGGATTTGCCCTGGGCCTGCTTCTCGATCATATCGATGCGTGCATCGAGTTCGCTCTGCATAATGACGTCGTCTTCAACCACGGCGGCTACTTCGTCGAGGAGTTGAGGCGCGGCCTGGCTGGTGAAGCTGATGGCCGCCAGCAGGCTGCTGAGCAGGAAATTCTTAATAGTCATGGTATTTACGTCTTGAGTATCCGGTTATGCCTTCACTGATAATGCTGTCGCCACTGCTGCCGAAGGTACTGAGACCTTTCAGCTGGATGCTGAGCATCAGGCCGTAGCGTTCTTTGGTACTGTATTCGGTGCCGGCGTCTGTATCGCGCGGCGAGGTCTTGCGGTACATAATCTGGGTGCGCCAGCAGCAGTTCTGATATTCAAAACCGATCAGCGATTCCAGTACCGGGCTGATCGGGCTGCGCTCATCGTTGTCGTAGGAACGCATATCACGCAACTGACGGCCCACCAGAGCCCAGCGGTCGTTGAGGGCCCAGAACGCCCCGATATCAATCTGGCGGGTAGTGGTCTCTACGGTTTCATCCGTGTTGTTCCAGTACTGGGTGGTGTTGGTTGCCAGATTAAAGAAACGGTTCTCGTCGCTGGCATAGCGCGCACCATAGCGGCGCTGTACGGCGAAGTCGTGGTAGCTGTTCCATTCCAGTGTATGGTACAGAGACCAGTTCATGCCCGGGCTCCATTCCACTTCACCCAGCAGACTGGATGTGCCCTGGGTATCCCGCTCCGGCAGTGTGGTGCCGTTAAGTTGCACCAGCCGGTCGCCGTTGTACCAGATGCGACCGGCACTGGCGCGGAAACGTTCCATACCGGAGGCATTAATAAAGCGCGTGGTGATACCGGCGCTGATCTGGTCGAGGTCGGCAAGACGGTCGCCACCGGTAAAGCGGTCACCCTGAAACAGGCTGGCGTAGGTCACTGTGGTGCGCGTACTGTCGAAGTTCGGAATCTCGTTCTGATCGCTGATGTAAGGGCTTTTCACCCAATACAGACGTGGTTCCAGCGTCTGCTGGTATTCCTCACCAAAGAAGTTGAATTCACGGTCGAAATACAGGCCGCCATCGACGCTGTAACGCGGTGCGCCATGGCTGATGTCGGTATCAAAATCGCCGAGGGTGTCGTCTGCGTTAGTCAGGTTGTAAGCGCGGTAACGGTATTCCGCCGCCGGCGTCAGGAAGCCGAATGGCCATTCCATCGGGTACGCCACTTTGCTGTCAGACAGAATACGGTCGCCGTTGAGGGCGTCAAAGCCGCTCAGGGTTTGTTCAGAACTACCGATCGTCGCGGTTTCGTCACGGGTAAAGCGGGTGGTCTGCAGCTTCTGGCCAAACTGCCAGTTATTAATCTGCACCTCAGAATAACTCAGGTTCAGCTGCGGCAGACGGCGATAGGGGCGGTTGCGCAGGGCAATGGAATCGTCGATGGTCTGAAAACCTTCCGCTGTGATATCGAAGTGCCAGGCGCGTTGATTCCACTGAATCACGCCGCGGCGCGGCATGTGTGTGGTACGGTCCACGGCTGCCGCCGGGCTCATATCCGACAGATAGTCTTTGTCGCTGAGGTGGTTGTAGACCCAGTCGTGGCTCCAGCCATGGCCGAAGGTGCCGGACTGCTGGTAGTTGATCAGCCAGCGTTCATCATCTTCCGTGGCGTCATGGCCAAGGTAGCCGTAGTTCAGCTCGCCATCACCAAGCAACGCCGTTTTATGGCGGAACTGGGTTTCCCACAGCATGCCCCGGTCAAGGATATGGTGACCAATAATGGTGGCATCGGCGTTGGGAGCAATGTTCCAGTAAAACGGAATCTGAATATCTTCTGCCTGACCTTCACCGTTGACGGTAAAGCTGGGGTCAAGGAAACCCGTCATCCGACGGTCGTCGATCGGAAAGCGGTAATAAGGGATGTACATCACCGGCACTTCTTTGATGCGCAGGCGGGTATGCCAGGCGCTGCCAATGCCGGTTTCCTGATTCAGGTGCAGCTCACTGGCGGCGAGATCCCAGTCGTTCTGACCCGGCTCACAGAAGGTAAAGGTGGCGTTGGTCAGATCCAGCTTATTCTCTTCCGGTGTTTCGATGCTGTCTGCGGTACCGCGGAAGTGGCGTGCGGGCACTGAATATTCGGAGTTATAAAAGTTAACCACTTCGCCACCGTTAAGGATGGTGGCGGACTCGCCATACAGCACCATATCCGGGCTGGCGAGGGACACGCTGCCATCAAGCTGGCCTGAGTAACTGGTCTGATTCCAGCGTACGGTGTCGGCACTGAGGCGCTGATCGGTCTGACGAATAATCACATCACCGCTGAGCACGGTATTGCCGTCACGGTCAGAGGTGGATTCATCGGCTTCCGCTTCAATGCGGCCTTCCGGTAAGCGGGTAAATTCAGGTACGCGGTAATTGCCGCTGCAGAAATCCGGCAGGATTTCCTGTTCTTCTGCGCTCAGCTGATCACGTGGATACCAGCCCAGAGGCGGAACAGAATCGTCGGCAGAAGCGCTGCCCGCGGCGAATGCCAGCGCTAACGAAGCGCAGGCCACAGCAGAAGAAAGCAGTTGGCGGCTGGCAGAAAAACAATGTCTGACGGGATGAAGCTGAGTCATGTGTGGCTGTAGCGCCTATCCATATTGAGTGTGTTATCTTAGCCCCTGCAAATAACCGCAGGTTCCCGGAGCAATCCGGTAGCCACAAAAGCGCCCAATTTTAGGGCCTGCCGCCATGAATTAACAGGCCTGTTGATGGTCATAATGGCCATGCGGCTGCTATGAACAGAGTGATTTAGCCAGCTAAGCGGGCCGTGCGCAACACGGTTGCGTCAAAACAGAACCGCTTCAGGCCGCAGAAAGCCGCACAGACCGCGTTGAACAGCGCGGCTTTGCACACGATTTGATGATTCGTCGGGCCGTGCGATTCCCCGCGGCCGGTAAAACTTAACAAAACAGGGCCAGCTGACCGTCTGTTGGCTGCCCGGATAATGACAGAGTCTGAGAGGACAATATGGATCAGCGCCGGGACGATCTCGCGCGCTGGGCTGCCGACGCAATCCGTCGGTATACCAGCAGTAACGCTAACAATAATATCGCTGCCAGCCCTGAAGGGGATGCCAGTCCGCTGGAAAACGCTGTTGAAAGCGCTGCCGACAGCAGCAGTGCACAGATGGAATTCACAGTAACCATGGTTTCCGGCGATGCCAGTTTCCGCCGCTACTTCCGCCTGCAGCACAAAGACTTCAGCTGGATCGCGGTGGATGCTCCAGCGGATAAGGAAGATAACCCCAGATTTGTCGCCATCGCCAAAGCCTGGCGCGATCACGAAGTCGCGGTACCAAGGGTTATTGATTACGACTTTGAACGTGGCTTTATGCTGCTGGAAGATTTCGGCGACCGTCTGCTGTGGCCGGCGTTGCACCGCGATGACATCACCCTGAGCGAAGTCAGTGATTACTATCGCCAGGCGATACGTCAGCTGCTGCATATCCAGACCATGCCGGTTAAAAATCTGCCGGTTTATGATGCCGAACTGCTGGATCGGGAAATGGCGCTGTTCCCGGACTGGCTGTGTCAGCAACAGTTGGGCATGGAGCTGTCCGGCGCAGAGCAGGATATGCTGCAATCTGTATTCACTACCCTGCGCGAACGGGCATTGGCGCAGCGTCAGGTCGTCGTGCACCGGGATTTTCATTCGCGCAATCTGATGCTGCGGGATGACGGTTCACTGGGGGTCATTGATTTTCAGGATGCTGTGGCCGGACCGGCGACCTACGATCTGATTTCGCTGTTGCGCGACAGCTATGTGCGCTGGCCACAAGCGCTGGTGGACGAACTGGCGGCAGAATACTGGGAAGCCGCCCGGCCGCTCGGGGTATATCTCGACAGCTGGGAAGAATTTCAGCGCGACTTCGACTGGGTGAGCATGCAGCGTCATTTAAAAGTGGCGGGTATTTTTGCCCGTCTGAATCTGCGTGACGGCAAACCCGGTTATCTGGCCGACATCCCCAATACCTGTCAGTACCTGCAGGAAATCTGCAGCCGCTATGATGAATTTGAAGCCTTCAGTCAGTGGCTGGAAAAGCGCTTTATGCCGGCATTGGCCTCACTGAATGCGCTTATTCCGCCAGCAGGTACTGAGGCGCTGCGGGACAGCAGTGCCGAATGAAAGCCATGATTTTAGCCGCCGGGCGCGGCACGCGGATGGCACCCTTGACCGATCAGTGCCCTAAGCCTCTGTTACCGCTGGCGGGCAAATCCCTGATTGTGCATCACATCGAAAAGCTGGTGGCTGCAGGTTTTACCGAACTGGTGATTAATCACGCCTACCTTGGCCACAAAATCGAACAACAGCTCGGCGATGGCCGCGCCTTTGGTGCACAGATTCAGTACTCGGCAGAAAGCGAAGCGCTGGAAACCGGTGGCGGCATTCTCAAGGCGTTGCCTATGTTATCCGGCGCGGAGGGTAATGAGCCATTTCTGCTGGTGAACGGCGATGTATGGACTGACTGGGATTACCGTTCCGCCGCTGAGGTAACACTGAATTCCAGTCTTGGCTATTTATGGCTGGTGGATAATCCGGAGCATAACCCCGACGGCGATTTTATTTTGCAGGACGGTAAGGTGATTAATCCACTCGCTCAGGATGTTTCCAGAGCACAGCAAAATTCACACAACACGACAATGAAGCTGACCTTCAGCGGCATCAGTATTCTCCATCCGCAGCTGTTCCGTGATTGCACGCCCGGAAAATTCCCGCTGGCACCACTGTTACGTGAAGCCATGGATAACGGCCGGATGCTCGGTGAGCAGCTCAGCAACGACTGGGTGGATGTTGGTACACCACAACGTCTGGCGGAACTGGAAGCCCGGCTGCAACAGCAGAAAATGGCCTTCGCATGAGTTCAGTTGCAGGAAAATTCTGGGCCGGGAAACTGATCGGCGCCCTGATTGGTTTTGTCAGTGGCGGCCCTTTCGGATTACTGGTCGGAGCTTTTGCCGGACATCTGTTTGACCAGGCATTAAGTAAAGTTCTTCTCGGTCAGGCCGCGGTGGCCAGTGGCTCCGCTGGGCGGGCACAGATTCAGCAGGTATTTTTCCGCGCCACGTTTCGTGTCATGGGCCGTCTGGCGAAAGCCGATGGCCGTGTCAGTGAGCAGGAAATTGATGCCGCCAGTCATATTATGAATCAGATGGGCTTAAGCGGTCCGCAGCGTCAGGCTGCTATTAATTTCTTCACCGAAGGCAAAAACCCGCAACTGAATCTGGCATCTGATCTTTCCATGCTGCGTAACCTCTTTACCCAGCGTACCGAACTGGCACAGATGTTTATGGAAATTCAGCTCAGCGTAGCGTACGCCGACGGCAAGTTATCGGTGGAAGAACGTAAGCTGTTCGATAAATTATGCCGCGATCTGGGCATCAGCGTTTTTCAGTTTGAATGGATTCACGGCCGGATTCAGGCAGCCATGAATAGTGGTTCGCGGGGGTATTCTTCCGGCTATCAGGGCAGGCCAGGGCAACAGAATAGCGGCAGTGCTGTGCAGCTGAAAAATGCTTACGCGGTGCTGGGGGTAAAAGCCGATGCCTCCGATGATGAACTGAAGAAAGCCTACCGCAAACTTATGAGTCAGCATCACCCGGATAAACTGATCGCCAAAGGTCTGCCGGAAGAAATGATGAAACTGGCCAAGGAGAAAACCCAGGAGATTCAGACGGCGTATGATCTGGTGAGAAAAGCGCGCAAGTAATTCCGAATTTAAAAGCCCGCGATCGCGGGCTTTTTATTGCTCAGAAAACTGCCTCAGACAATCCCCAGCACTTTGCGGATATGGTCGTTAAGAAATAATCCCTGCGGGTCCATTTCAGCACGGATACGAAGGAAGTCATTAAAGCGTTCATAGCGGGCAGCAAATTCTTTGGCGGCTAATGTGTGGATTTTTCCCCAGTGTGGACGGCCGTCGTACTTCCAGAAGATCGGCTCAATGGCGGCAAAGTATTTTTTATAATCTTTGTCATGGAAGTTGTGGCAGCTGATGGAGAAACCATCACGCTGATAAAACGGGCTGAGCCAGACATCGTCGCCTTTGATGTAGCGTGCTTCGATAGGAAAAACCACGGGAATATTCTGCTTTTTAATGGTGTGCAGAATTTCACGTAAACACTGTGGGCCGACTTCCGCCGGTACCGTGTATTCCATTTCGTTAAAGCGGATATCACGCAGGTTGCCGAATATCTCGTGGGATGGCCCATAGCGTGTTTCGGGTTCCACGCCGCTGGCACCAAAGTTCACCAGCCAGCCGCGCAGGAAGGGCAGATAATCCACAACGTTGGCCAGTGTACGGAAGGCTTCATACGCGTCGCCGCTTTCAACCGGAGGTTTTTCCGGAATATCCGCCGGATCGATTTTGTCGATGGCAATCCCCAGCATATAGTCGCCGTGGGGCAGCGCATACATTTCGTAATGGCGGTGGGCATCGCGTAATTCTGCCGCGCGTTCCAGCCCTTCTTCTTCCGACATCATCCAGCTGTGTTCTTTCAGATAGTAGGCTTTTTCGGTGCCGATGCGGGCCTGGGTTACCACGCCGAGCGCGCCGATATTGTTGCGTGCAGCATTGAACAGATCGGCATTCTGAGTAGCGCTGCAGTGCAGAATATCACCACTGGAATTGGCAATACGCAGACTTTTTACCTGAGTGGAAATCGTCCCCAGATCCTTGCCGGTGCCGTGGGTCGATGTTGCCAGCGCGCCGCCAAAAGCCTGGGTATCGATGTCGGACATATTGATTACCGACATACCCTGATCCCAGAGTTTGTCGCCCAGCTGGGACAGGCGTGTACCGGCCCAGACATCGGCTTCCATGGTGTTCAGGTCAGCATTTTCGACGCCGCGTAAACGGGCAAGAGACAACAGGGTCTGATCGGTGGGCACCAGTCCGCTGAAGCTGTGGCCGGAGCCAACGCAGCGGATCGGTTGGCGGGCGGTTTTCAGAATGCCGGCCAGTTCATCTTCATTTTTCGGCACCAGGCGCTGGGCAGGCTGGCAATGCTGGTTGCCGGACCAGTTGCTCCAGGGCAGCACGCGCTTACCGTCGGGGCCGATAATGCCCGGTGTTTCTTCGGTTTTTACGTTGCTGCTGCAGGCTGTAGTGCCGGCGGTACCAGCGGCAATAAGCGCCGCGCCGGAGGCTTTTAACAGTTCACGGCGATTAAGTTTAATACGGTCGAAATTCATGCTTACTGCTCCTGCGCCATGTACTGAATGATGTCGTGCAGATCGTCGGCACTGCATTCCACGCAGGTGCCCATGGGCGGCATATTGCCGATGCCGTTAATCGCGTGATTGACCAGGGTTTCCATGCCTTTATCGAGGCGGTCATGCCATTCACTGGTGAAGGCCTGAGGGGCGCCGGAGGCTTTTACCGCATGGCAGGCGGTGCAGTAGATGTCGTAAAGTTCAACGGTGTAGTCATCGACGGCTACAGAGCTGGCGTGCGATGACGCAGTAAAAGAAAGTCCGCCAAACAGGAAAAAAGCCAGAAACAGGCGGCTCGTTGCGGGTCTGCCATGGGTATTGATCATTCTTGTCCCCTCATTAATCTGTCCTGAGATTAATAAAAATGAAACCATGGTACAAGTATTGGCGACAGGGATCAGATTTTTATCAGGCCATTCCGTGCCATTTCTTCATTTTGCTGTACTGGCTTCCCTGATCTTCATCACTGATGAGCTGAGTCGACGGCAGCGGCGTTTCTGTTCTTCCGCGTCTTTTCAGTATCCATCGTGAGAAAGAAGTGCAAAAGGAGTGCTAAAGACGTGCGGACGAAGTGCAGAACATGGGAGCGGGTCAGCGCTCCGCTTTGATCTCTGCAGCAGACTCTGGTTCAGGCTCTGGTTCAAATATTGGCGAACTGTGCAGCAGGTAGCGCGAAGGGGCAGGCTCCGGCGCAATCAGGCGCGACCACAGACGTTGGCGCAGGAACTGATCAATGCTGGTCAGGCGCACATTTCTGGGCTCCAGAGCCGGCAAAGCTTTATGCAGAAAGGCCAGTGTTTCCGGATAGGGATGACCGATGATCACGGCATAGCCGCGCTTCTGCGCAAGCGCTACTGCCCGCTCAAACTGGGCTGACAGCGATTCTTCATCGCGCAGGTTGTCGAGGAATACATCGCGGTCCAGCGCCGGTACGCCATTAGCATCGGCTTTCTGACGGGCAACGCTGGCAGCACTGGTGAGGCTGTCGATAAAAAACAGTCCCTGCTGGCGGGCAATTTCCATCACCCAGTTCATTGCCTGCGGGTTCTGCGTTAACAGGCTGCCGGTGTGGTTATTAAAGCCCTGAACGTGGGGGATGGATTCGAGATCATCCAGCAGCACCTGTTGCAGGGTATGCTGATCCATATCGCCGTGCAGTCCGCCGGGCCCCAGTTTGGCTCCCTGTTCATTATCCATTGGCGCGTGCAGCATGATGACATGGCCTTTGTCGCTGGCTTTTTCTGCCAGCCGGGCAGCGAAGGGCGTATGGGGCAGGAACGCCAGATTAACCGGCGCTGGCAGGGCCACGGCCTGTTCGCCGAGTTTGCGGTTATAACCGACATCGTCAATGATCAGCAGCAGCTCAGCGGCGCGGCTCAGGGAAGGGATCAGTCCTGCCAGCAGTGTCAGGCACAGCGGCAGACCGATCCGGGCAAGAGTGTTTGCCCGGGTACGGCGGTTGTTCAAGCGTTACTCCTGACGCAGTCCCAGAATGCCGACACCACGCAGCAGGGTGTGGGCTTCATACAGCTGGAAGTCCTTTTTCAGCAGGCTGCTTTCGGCGGCCTGTGCGCTTTCGCTTTCGCTGTCGGCCTGTTTGTCAGCGTTTTCTGCCGCATCTGAGGCTTTTCCACCCGGATTGGCAAGGTGGCCCGGCAGATCAGATTCTTTGTAATAACGCTGTTCGTAAGGGGTCACTTCGCTTTGCTCTACCCAGATATCCGGGGTGATGCCCTGAGCCTGAATAGAACGGCCATCCGGGGTGAAATAACGTGCTGTGGTCAGCTTGATCGCCCGGTCCTGGGTGATTGGCAGTACGCTCTGTACTGAGCCCTTGCCGAACGACTGGGTGCCAACGATGACCGCGCGCTTATGATCCTGCAGGGCGCCGGCAACGATTTCCGAGGCCGATGCCGAGCCACCATTAATCAGTACCACAACAGGCACTTTGCCGGCCGGAGTATGGTTAGTGGCGCTGTAGCTCAGTTCGGAGGCGGCCGTACGGCCTTTGGTATACACAATCAGCCCCTGGCTGATAAAGGTATCGACCACATCCACCGCGGCATCCAGCACGCCACCCGGGTTATTGCGCAGATCCAGAATGATGCCGTTGAGCTTGCCGCTGTCACGCCATTCCTGTACGGCAGAGGCTAATTCGCTGCCGGTTTTTTCCTGGAACTGGGTGATACGCACATAGCCAATATCACCGCTGAACATATCGGTACGCACGCTGGCAACTTTGATCTCGGCGCGGGTCAGGGTGTAGGTCAGCAGTTCTTTTTCGTTTTTGCGGCGGATTTCGAGGGTGATGTCGGTACCCGGTTCACCGCGCATCTTTTCCACCGCATCGTTCAGGCTCATGCCCATCACGGCTTCACCGTCGAGGCTGACGATCAGGTCACCGGCTTTGATACCGGCCTGTTGCGCCGGGCTTTCATCAATCGGTGTTACCACCAGAATCAGACCGTCCTGCTGACCGACTTCAATACCCAGACCACCGAACTTGCCGGAGGTGTTTTCCTGCAGGTCGGAGAAATCTTCCGGCTGCAGATAGGCAGAGTGCGGATCAAGGGAAGACAGCATGCCGTCGATGGCGTATTCCAGCAGTGTGGTGTCATCCACTTCTTCCACATAAGAAGAGCGGATACGCTCAAAAATCTCGGTGAAATTGCGCAGTTCTTCCAGCGGCAGCTGGCCCTGCAGATGATCAGCGGAAGGGGTATCAGCCGCGGGTGCTTCTTCGGCCTGTGCCGGGAGCAGCAGGCAGGTACTGATAAGAGCGGAGAGCAGCAGTTTGGGGCCGAATGCGGTCTGAGAGGTGAACATAGTGATGCTAAGGCTTCCGGAGTGAAAGTTTGCCGTTAAGAATGGCACAAAAGTCAGCAGAACTCACTGCAATTGAGCGTTCTTCTGCTGACAGTTATGGGCCTTTCCATCCCTGTTTATCTGATTATGGTTTATCTGGTTATGGCTCAGCTGTATGGCACGTGCTGATCAGCGTTTGATCCAGACTGCCGGATCCTGTGGCTGACCTTTGTAACGGATTTCAAAATATAGACCGGCCTGATCCAGACCACCACTGCGCCCGGCCGTGGCGATGGTTTCGCCCTGGTTGACCCATTGGCCAACGGAATTCATCAGCGCCTGATTGTGCGCATACAGGCTCAGGTAGCCGTCGCCGTGATCGAGAATGGTGAGCAGGCCAAAGCCGCGCAGCCAGTCGGAATAGACCACACGTCCGTGATGCACGGCGCGTACCGGAGCCCCTTCATTGGCGCTCATCATCCAGCCTTCCCAGCGTGATTTGCCATCGCTGGTACGGTTGCCAAAGGCATAACGGATACGTCCGTCGACCGGCATCGGCAGTTTGCCTTTCAGCGCGCGGAACGGGCGCGCGTCGTTTTTACGCGGGCTGGTTTCCAGCAGCGTCTGCACTTCATTCAGCAGGGATTCAAGGCGCTTACGGTCGGCCTGTTTCTGCGCCAGCCGTTTCTGTTCTGAATTCATGCGCGATTGCAGGCTGGCCAGCAGTTGTTGCTGATCTTTTTTGCCCTGGGCCAGCCGCTTGTTTTCGGCGATCAGGTTCTGTTCGCTGACCTGCAGTTTGCGCTCTGATTCACTGATGAGTTCGGCGATCTGATCGAGGCGCGTCAGCTCAGCGATGATGTGCTGAATACGCTCAATGCGGGCAGTATTGAAGTAGCCGAAGTAGCGCATCATACGTTGCGCCAGTTGTGGGTCATCCTGATTGAGCAGCAGTTTCACCGGGCCTTCATTGCCCAGTTTCTGCGCCGCGCGCAGCTGCTCAGCCAGGTGATTACGGTGTTGCTGGCGAAGTTCGCGGAGCTGTCCCTGCTCCTGCCGCAGCTTTTTTAGGCGATCTTTTTCCTCCGCTAACTGACGGCGGGTTTCCTGAATCTGTTTGCTGATGGCTGCGATTTCCTCATCGGATTTACGCAGTTTGGCGTTCAGGTCAGAAAACTCGTCCTTAGCGGAGTTAAGCCACTGTTCGAGTTTGGCGATTTCGGCTTGCAGTTCTTTCAGTCTGGCTTCGTCATTTGCCGAAGCAGGTGCTGACAGAAACGCCAGCACCAGGCCGCACAACAACAGCGGTCTGATCATCGGGTTTATCTCACTTGTAGCTGACCAGGCTGGTTCCTGTCATTTCAGCGGGTTGTTCGATTCCCATCATCGCCAGCAGCGTAGGGGATACATCGCACAGGCGGCCAGGCTGGATGCTGGCCTGCTCACGCTGGTTCACGTAAATCAGGTTCACCGGCCCGGTGGTGTGCTGGGTCATGGCCTGGCCATTGTCATCCAGCATCTGTTCTGCGTTACCGTGGTCTGCGGTAATCAGGCATTCGCCACCCACTTCCAGCAGCGCATCGGTGACCCGCTTCAGGCATTCATCAATGCATTCCGCAGCTTTCACTGCCGCATCATAAACACCGGTGTGGCCAACCATGTCGCCATTGGCGTAGTTACATACGATCAGATCGTATTCGCGGTTTTTGATGGCTTCAACCAGTTTGTCGGTGACTTCCGGTGCGCTCATCTCAGGCTGCAGGTCGTAAGTGGCCACGTCCGGAGATTTGACCAGAATACGGGTTTCGCCATCGTATTCCGCTTCCTGACCACCAGAGAAGAAGAAGGTCACGTGGGCGTATTTTTCGGTTTCGGCGATGCGCAGCTGCTTCATGCCCAGTGAGGACACGTACTCGCCGATGCCGTTGTGCAGGGTTTCCGGCGGGAAGGCGCAGCTGGCTTTGATGTCTGCGGCATACTCGGTCAGCATCACGTAGTCGGCCAGAGCCGGGCGTGCTGTACGCTCAAAGCCTTTGAAGTCATCGCCTTCGACCAGTGCGCGGGTGATTTCACGGGCACGGTCCGGACGGAAGTTAAAGCAGATAACGCTGTCGCCGTCTTTAATGCTGCCGTCAGCACCACCAATCACAGTGGCTTTGACGAATTCGTCATTTTCGTCACGCTCGTAAGCTGCGGCCAGAGCGTTGCTGGCGGTGTCAGCGCTGAACTCTGCTTTGCCCAGCGTCATGGCATCGTAGGCCTGCTGCACACGTTCCCAGCGGTTATCGCGGTCCATGGCGAAGAAGCGGCCAACAACGGAGGCGATCTGGCCATTGCCCAGTTCGGCGAAGGTGTCTTCGATCAGTTTGATGGATGGCGCGGCGGAACGCGGTGGCATATCACGGCCATCGAGAATGGCATGAACATAGACTTTTTCTGCACCACGCGCTTTTGCCAGTTTAAGCAGAGCCACCAGATGTTCTTCGTGACTGTGCACGCCGCCTGGTGACAGCAGACCGGTGAAGTGCACGGCACTGCCGTTGGCCACGGCTTTGTCGATGGCGTTGGTCAGCGCGGCGTTATTGCCCAGCTCATCGTCTTTGATGGTCTTGTTGATGCGCGTGAAGTTCTGATAAACGATGCGTCCGGCGCCGAGGTTCATATGGCCAACTTCGGAGTTGCCCATCTGGCCGTCAGGCAGACCAACGGCCTCGCCAGATGTCTGGATCAGAGTGCTGGGGTAGTCAGTCAGCAGGCGATCCCAGGTCGGGGTATTGGCGTTGGCAATGGCGTTGTTATCAGTTTCTTCACGATAGCCCCAGCCATCGAGAATGATCAGTGCAGTAGGTACAGGGCGCGAATTCATTAAAATGGACTCAGTTTTTTGACCAAAGTTGGCCCTATTGTACCCAAAAACGCCCTGTTAAGTCGCGTCTGCGACTGAGTAAAAGAGTCGGAATTGATTGAATTTTGCTCACAGTCCGATAGTCATGGGTTAATTTGGCCGAAAGCCACGATCTGGCGCGGCTGACGCTGTGGACTTTTTTACCGGCGGTGGTTCCTGTCACACTCAGACGGTATACTCCGGCCTTCTTTTTGATTTGATGATGAGAAGTTATGGATCGTCTGTTTGATTTCGTGGCCAATCACTGGTGGCTGGTAGGTATCTGGGGCGCGTTTCTGCTGGCGCTGTTGTGGGACAACAACCGTCGCAGTGGCCTGTCGGTATCAACGTCGCAGGCTACCAGAATGGCTAACAGTGAAGATGCTGTGTTTGTTGATATCCGCGATTCCAAGGATTTCAATGCCGGACACATCGCCAATGCTGTCAATATTCCGTTCTCTGCACTGGCGAGCCGTATGAATGAGCTCGACAAGTACAAAGATAAGCCTCTGATTCTGGTGTGTAAAAGCGGTCAGACGGTCAATATGGCCGGCAAAACGCTGCGCGAGAAAGGCTTTAATGCAGTACGCATGAGCGGCGGCATGATGGAGTGGAGCAATCAGAACCTGCCGGTAGTGCGCGGCTGATTGCGGTTTTATTTTTAAGGGGAAAACATGTCTGAGAACAACCAGCCGCAGTTTGCTCTGCAGCGTATTTACATCAAAGATGCTTCTTTTGAAGCGCCTAATGCACCTGTGGTCTTCACCAAAGAGTGGAAACCAGAGATCAAACTGGATCTGAACAGTGGTGCACGTAAAGTGGATGAAAACCACTACGAAGTATTCGTTAAAGTGACTGTGACGGCTACCAACGAAGGCGAAACCGGTTTCCTGGTTGAGCTGGTTCAGGCTGGTCTGTTTGCTATGGCCAACATTCCGGAACAGCAGATGAAACCAATGCTGGGCGCTATGTGCCCTAACATCCTGTTCCCATACCTGCGTGAAAGCGTAGACGCTATGGTTATTAAGGGTGGTTTCCCTCCACTGATGCTGGCACCGATCAACTTCGATGCCCTGTATCAGCAGAAAGCCGCGCAGGAAGCTGCTCAGGCCAATGGTGAAAGCGCTGAACCTGCTACTCACTGAGTTGCCGGGTTGAGTTTGCCGGGTTGAGTTTGAGAGAAGCATGAAAAAAGGAGCCAATGGCTCCTTT
>NZ_DJIO01000080.1:24150-33301 GCF_002433655.1 Thalassolituus sp. UBA6592
AAAGGAGCCAATGGCTCCTTTTTTTGTGGCTGCTGTCGGCGCTAACCGTTAAGCAGGGCAGATCGACAAAGGTTGATAACAGGGGCTGATCGAAAAGGTACGGATCAGCCCCCCGGCAATTGATCGTAGCGGTAAAGTTTGCCGGAATCTGATGCAATATACAGACGCCCCTGACTGTCCACAGCCAACGCCCGCAGGCGTTCTTTAAGCCCGCTGAGCAGGCGCTTTTCCCCTTTTACACCGACATCTTCCGCATTATCGAGCTGGATGTAATTCAGATGCTGCAGCTTCAGCGCCCCGGCCAGCAGGTCACCCCGATAGAGCAGCAGTGATGACGGGGCGATGGACGGGTCGTACATTTTCAGCGGATCTTTCATGCCGGGCTTGGTGCGGGCGTCGCCCACGTACATCGGATTCCAGTATTCCTTCCCCCAGGAAACCTCTGCCCAGCCATAGTTGGCGCCGGATTCAATCAGGTTCAGTTCATCGCCACCGCGCGGGCCGTGCTCAATGGCCCACAGCCGCTTATGCTGGCCATCCCATACCAGACCCTGGGGATTACGGTGGCCGTAACTCCAGATTTCTGCCAGCGCATCTGCGCGGCCACTGAAAGGATTATCCGGCGGCACACTGCCATCGCGGTTAAGACGCAGAATACTGCCGGCGTGGGTCTGCAGATCCTGACCGTTATCGCGGTTGCCACGGTCCCCCACACTGAAAAACACATGGCTGTCATCAAAGGCGATGCGGGAGCCGTAATGGTGGCGGGTGGTACTGCCGGAGCGGGTAATTAACAGGGTTTGCCAGTCACTCAATCTGAGCGGCTGCTGTGTCAGATTCAGTCGGGCGCGGCCCAGTGCAGTTGCCGCATTGCGGCCGTCGAGCTGATGACTCCAGGTAAAGTAGATCCAGCCGTGAGTGGCAAAATCCGCTGGTACGGCAACATCCAGCAGACCACCCTGACCGTCAAACACGACTGCAGGGGCACCGGCCACGGGCAGTAATTGCTGGCTGTTAATATCGAATAACTGCAATGTGCCAGCCCGTTCGCTGATCAGCAGCTGATGATCACTGACAAACGCCATGCCCCAGGGACGGCTGAGTTTGTCGGTGAGTGTCTCACCGGCATAAGAGAGCAGAGAAATAAGACAGAGAAACGGCAGAAAGATCAGAGTCATAACGACGCGCATGGCAGGGCTCCTTCAGCGGGCGGATTGCCGGCATACCACAGCAAAAGTGCGGACGTATCACCGGCAACAAAGCAACGAATGGTTCAGCTGCCCCCGTTATACCCCAGCTGGCGCCAGGCTTCATAGACCATCACAGCGACGGCATTGGACAGATTCATACTGCGCGAATGCGGCATCATCGGCAGCCGCAACCACTGATCCTGTGGAATCTGAGCTCGTACATCCTCAGGCAGGCCGCGGGTTTCCGGGCCAAACATCAGATAATCACCGGCGCTGAACTGAGTGTCGGAATGTCGGGCGTGGCCCTTGGTCGTCAGCGCAAACAGACGTTCAGGCTGCTCCGCGCTGATAAAAGCTTCCAGATCTTTATGAATCTTTACACTCGCCCACTCGGCGTAATCCAGCCCGGCACGGCGCAGGGCTTTCTCTTCCATATTAAAACCGAGCGGCTCTATCAGATGCAGCTGGCAGCCGGTATTGGCGCATAAACGGATGATGTTACCTGTGTTGGGCGGAATTTCGGGTTCAAATAAAACGATATTAAACATACATATCCCGGGTTAAGAATCGTCGCCAGTATACCCCAACTGATACGGATCATTGACTCAGGGCAGGGCCTGAAACGTGTTAAACGGCGATTGGGCGGGCTGCGCCAGATTCATGGTCTACACTTTGTAACAGTGTGAGATTTCTTATAAAGGGGTGGCCGTGGGCTTTTCCTGGTCAATGTTTTCCGCTGGCAAAAAACGCCGGGGTGATCGTCGCTGTCTGGGTATCGAACTGCACCAGAGTCAGGCGTTTGCTGTGTATGCCGACGATAAGGGCGTACGCCTGTGTTATACGCCGAAAAATGGTGAGCAGGGGCTGGCCGGACTGGAGCAGTGGATTACGGATAACGCGCTGCGTGAGGTCCCTGTGGTTATTTCCCTTGATACTCTGGATTACGAACTGCACTTGCTGGAGGCGCCTGCGGTGGCAGACGACGAGTTGTCCGCTGCCCTGCAGTTCCGTATCCGCGACATTATTTCTCGGCCGGTGAGCGAAGTGCTGGTGCAGGGCTTCCGCCTGCCGGGTGATGCTTACCGCGGACGTATGGATATGGCCTTTGCTGTGGTTGCTGAGCGCGAAGCGGTACGTCAGCTGGTGAGCTGGTGTGAGCGGCTGGAACTGCAGCTTGATCTGATTACCGTGCCAGAAATCAGCCTGCTTAATCTGATTGCCGGATACGATCCGGACGGCAGTATTGGTGTACTGCGCCTGGATGCCCATGAAGGCATGATTTATCTCTGTCGTGATGGCGCCCTGTATCTGGCGCGCCACCTTCATACCGGCGCGGATGCGCTTGTTTCTGCTACACCGCCTTCATCTTCTGAAGGGGCTTTCACGCTGGCACCTCAGGACCAGCATAACCGTGTTGCTGCTGTAGCGCTGGAATTACAGCGTTCGCTGGATTTCTTCGACAGTCAGCAGGGTATGGGCATGGTGTCGGAAATCTGGGTGCTGCACCCGGATGATATGGATATTTCGGCGGCGTTGCCGGAGCTGGAGGGCAGCATCAATGTGGCGGTAAGGCACTTTGCCCTGCCGCAATTGGCACCGGTGGATGATCAGGACGTCGGCCATCTGACAGCATCTCTGGCGACGGCTTATGGCGGCATTCTGGCACGCAATCAATTTCTGACAGGTAATGCTTCTCTGGCTGGCCGGGAGAAGGCGTTATGAGCTGGAACGTTAAGCAGCAGGTTAATTTCTACAGCAGCGAATTTCGTCCACCGGAACTGGCCAGGGAAATCCGTCAGCTGATTCACTACGGTATCGCCGGTCTGGCGTTTGCTGTTGTTTCCCTGATCGCGGTGTTGATCGCGGATCTCTGGTCTGAGCATCAATTGGCAGATACGCGCGCTCAGGTGGCCGCACTGAATCTGGAAATCGAAGAAGTTCAGCGCCACATGGGCCCAAGAACGCTTGATCCGCAACTGGAAAAACAGCGCACAGAAGCGCAGGCCAGTCTGCTCAACAGTCAGCGTGTGCTGAATTATCTCAGTCGCCAGAATATCGAAAAACGCATCAGTTTTACGCCACTACTGCGCGGCCTTGAGCAGGTGGCTGTGGATAACGTCTGGCTCAGTGGGGTGTCGGTATTTGAACGTGGTCAGCACCTGCAGCTGCGCGGCTACACAGATAAAGCAGCGCAATTATCGCCATACGTAACTCAGTTAAGTGCGCAGGAGGCTTATCGTCAGCGTGGTTTCCGCACCATTGATATTCAGCAGACGGAGCAGACTCAGCAGGCACTGAGTTTTGTTCTGGATACGCGCAGCCAGAGCGCCGCTGCTCTGAGCGCGGCAGGGGGGCACTGATGGGTTCTCTGCGTTATTGGTGGCGCCATCCGCAGATGGCCAGTCTTATTCAGATGTACCGCGGTATTTCACTGCGTGAACAGCAGCTGATCCGGCTGACGCTGGCGGTTGTTATTGTCGCGCTGATCTACTGGCTGGGGGTAATGCCGCTGTGGGAAAAACTGCAGAAAACCCATCAGCAGCAGATACAGGTACAGCAGGAACAGGCGAAGTTACAGGCCCAGCTGCAGGCACTGCACGACAGTAAACTGCACGATCCTGATCAGGCGGTCCGTGCTGAACTGAAAAACCTGGAAGCACAGCAGGAACTGCTTGATGAACGCATTAATGCCCTGACTCAGGCGTTGGTGTCTCCGGCACAGATGACGGAGTTGCTGGCCGACATACTGGCTCAGAACCAGAATCTGAAGACACGTTCTTTGCAGACCTTACCGGCGCAGCGGGTGGATTTGGGTGACGGTTATGACGACGTTGAGCTGTTCCGTCACAGCCTGCAGCTGACCATGGATGTGACCTTTCCGGCGCTGGTGGATTATCTCAGTCAGCTTGATCAGCTGCCGTGGCTGCTGGGGTGGGAGTCACTGGAATTTAATATCGAAGAATATCCCCGGGGTGAAGTGGTTATCCGGGTGTCGACGCTGAGCCGCAGACAGGAGGTGTTGGGTGGTGAATAAAACCTGCGTGTTCTGTTTCGTTCTTGTTATGACTTCGTTGTCTGTTATGCCCGCGAACGCCGGCGATCCTATGCGTCCACCGCAATGGCATAACAGTGCACCACAGACTGAGCCGGAAGTGGCGGTGCCGCTCTCTTTGCAGCAGATCCGCTGGCGAGGCCAGGGGGCCAGTGCCGTTATTAACAATCAGTTAGTCCGTACCGGCGATCTGGTGGATGGCGCCCGTGTGCTGGCGATCAAACCTGATCGGGTCACGATAAAAATCCGGAAAAAAGTAATAGAACTGTCTTTACTTGAATCTATGAAGCAATAGTTTTTGGTCAGCCTTGATGAGCAACTTTGTGAACAGATGGTTAAATTTAAAATTTTTCAGTGTGCTTTCGGTGCTTATATCCGCCGTG
Source organism: Thalassolituus sp. UBA6592 (assembly GCF_002433655.1). Classification (NCBI taxonomy): domain Bacteria; kingdom Pseudomonadati; phylum Pseudomonadota; class Gammaproteobacteria; order Oceanospirillales; family Oceanospirillaceae; genus Thalassolituus; species Thalassolituus sp. UBA6592. Next base: position 28,776 of record NZ_DJIO01000080.1, read on the forward strand.
CTGCTGAACGGCTGCGCTGCACAAAAAACCAGTGCAGAAAAAAACGTCACAGAACAGGATCGCCGTTTAGTCAGTGCTGATCCTTTACCGGCAGAACCCGCTCCGCTGCCATTGGCGGATCTGTTGCCGCCGCTGCAGCCGGTGCAGGAAGAAGAACGCTTTGATGTGATCGCCAATGCGGTGTCGGCCGATGTGTTTTTCAACAGTCTGGTGGAGGGAACCGGCAATAACCTGGTGGTTCATCCGGGCGTCAGCGGCAACATTACGCTGAACCTGAAGCAGGTTACGCTGGAAGAGACTCTGCTGGCGGTGCGTGATGTGTATGGTTTTGATTTTGTGCGCTCACCGTACGGTATTCAGATTCTGCCGGATCAGCAGCAGACCCGGATATTTCCCATCAACTATCTGAATGTTAAACGCTCCGGTGTCTCCGGTATGCGGGTCAGCAGCGGACAGGTTACGTCGACGTCCGGCAAAGAAGACAGCGCCGGCGGCGATGATGTTCGTCTGGTTAAAAACACCAACAGCAGTGAAGTAGAGACCGAATCCATCACCAACTTCTGGGACAGTTTGAAAACCACACTGGAGCTGATCATCAGCCGCGAAGCTGAAGCCAGCGTGGTGGTTGATCCGCATGCAGGCATTGTCATTCTGAAGAGCAAACCATCTACCCAGATTGCGGTGGCTGAATATCTGCAGCGGGCTGAATTATCCATTCAGAAACAGGTTCTGATTGAAGCCAAAATTGTCGAGGTGACACTCAATGATGGCTATCAGTCGGGCATTAACTGGTCGGCCCTGGGCGGCAAAAGTTATCGCGGCAGCGTGTATCAGGCGGATACCAATCTTTCCTCTGTGCCACTGGAAAACGATGATCTGATTGAAGGTATTTTTACCGCGAATTTCTCATTGGGTGACTTTACCGGAGCGTTACAGCTGTTGCGCACACAGGGTGATGTCCGGGTTTTATCCAGTCCGCGCATTGCTACGGTAAACAATCAGAAGGCCGTGATTAAAGTCGGTACCGATGAATTTTTTGTCACCGATGTGAGCAGTACCACGACAACCACCGGCAGTACCGTCAGCGATACCCCGGACATTGAACTCACACCATTCTTTTCCGGTATTGCATTGGATGTAACGCCGCAGATTGGTGAGGGGGGGGAAGTAACTCTGCACGTTCATCCGACCGTTACTGAAGTGGAAGAGCAACAGCGTACACTGGAATTAAATGACGACGATTACACGCTGCCACTGGCGTACAGCACTGTGCGTGAAACCGACTCTATTGTCCGCGCGCGCTCCGGTCAGGTGGTGGTTATTGGCGGCCTGATGCAGAACCGTAAAGTCAGAACCAAAGCAGGCATCCCTTTGCTCAGTGATATTCCGCTGATGGGCTGGTTTTTCAGCCAGACCCGCGAGCAAAGTGTGCAGAGTGAACTGGTTATTCTGATTCAGCCAAGAATTATTGATACAGCGTTGGATGAACGGCAGCTGGATGCGCTGAATAAACGTTATTCCAGCGCACTGCCTGTGGGGAAAATGCCCTATGCAGTTGAGTGAACTGGCACGGGCCTGTGAAATATTTTATGGACTGAATAAACCGGCGTTCAGTCTGACGCCGGATACCGACTTTTTTGTTGATCTGCCGAGTCAGAAAGCGGCGTTCGATACGCTGCTGTTTGCGCTTTCCGGTGGTGAAGGGTTTATTAAAATTTCCGGAGAAGTGGGTACCGGAAAAACGCTGTTATGTCGCAGATTACTGAATACTCTGGAAACTCAGAATACCCCCACCGCTTATATCCCCAACCCGGCGCTGACTCCCAGTGCCCTGTGGCGTGTTCTTGCCCGCGAATTGGGCATTGATGATCATTTACTACCGGACAGTCAGGTACAGCAGAGCGTACAGCATGCCCTGCTGGTGATGGCCGGCGATAATCAGGTGCCGGTTATCCTGATTGATGAAGCCCAGTGTATGCCGTGCGATACGCTGGAAGCGCTGCGGTTAATTTCCAATCTGGAAACGGAACGGCAAAAGCTGGTGCAGATTGTCCTTTTCGGTCAGCCGGAACTGGATGACCTGTTATCCCAGGATTCATTGCGTCAGCTGCGGCAGCGTATCACCTACAGTGCCAGACTGGAGCCATTAAATAATGCCGACATACTTTCGGTATATCTGCAGCACAGGCTGACCGCCGCGGGTTACCGCGGGATGCCATTATTTAACCGTGCGGCATTAAAAACTCTGTGGCGGGCCAGTCGTGGTATTCCGCGGCTGGTGAATATTCTGGCTGCTAAAAGCCTGCTGGCCGGATATGGCAGTGGCAGCCGGATGCTGGATAGTAATCACGTTATGCGTGCGGTACAGGATACTGAAAGCGCCATGCTGGCGGGAGATGCAACACTGCCGGCCGCAGGCAATATCCAGACACCTTATCTCTGGTACGGACTGACACTTACTGCCTGTTTTCTGTTGGTGATGATGTGAGCCTGCTGCATAACGTATTACGTGAGATCGACCGGCGTGAAGGTATTCAGGAGCAGAGTCTGCCACTGTTAACGGCAGCGGCTGTTGTGCCACAAGGTCATCATTCGCGCTGGTGGCTGCTGCTGCCGGCGCTGGCAGTTGTTCCCATGTTAATTTCCTTATTTGTTCCCCTGTCGTCGATAACCGGTAGTTATGATCGCTCCACCGGCTTATCAGATGTTTTTGCGGTGTCTTATGCGCCATCCGGCCCTGCCAGCATTACTGACTTAGCTGTGACAGCCGCAGATAGTATTTCCTCACCTGATAATGCAAAGCCTGATAATGCTGAAAGCAGAGATAAAGAGACCAGAAATGAAGAGACCAGAAATGCAGAAATGGTTGTATTGCCTGGCGCTGCATTACTGACGAATACCGTAGCTTCTGACGATTCATTACTGACCTCAGAGTCTGTTCCGAACAGAGTAAGCAGCGTGTCTGATGCGGCGCCAGGAGAGCCGTCAGTGCAGAATACTACTGCAGAACAGAAATCCCCGGATGCTGAACAGAAATCCCCGGATGCAGAGATTGGACAGCCGGGTGCAACACAAGCGACCGCGCAGACAGTGTATGACGCCAATGAACCTCTGGTCGCGTCAGTGTCGCAGGCACTGGAGAGTCGGAGTACAGATATCCGGATCGCAGAAATGGAGACAGAAGAGGTTCAGACAGAAGAGGCTCAGACTGAAGAGCACCGGGCTGAAGAAGTTCAGACTCAAGAGAAGCAGACTGAACCATCAGCCACTGTACGTGTAATTCGTCGTACTTCAGACGGACGTGCACTCTATTTGCAGGCGCTCAGCGCATTAAATAATGCTCAGCCTGAGCGCGCGCTGAACCTGATTAATCAGGTTCTGGATAATGCGCCGCCAGAGGTTGCCGGCGATTACCGCACGCTTAAATTACGTATATTACTTGAACAGAAAGACGCAGGCGGTTTTCTGAATTTCTATCGGCAAAATGCTGAAAGCAGCTCACTGAATTGGTTAGCTGTGGCTGCGCCTGGGTTGCACATGCTGGGTTTCAGTCATGAGGCAGTGGTCCCTTATCAGAAACTTATTCTGCGTCAGCCAGATGTTGTTAACTGGCCTCTGGCGTTGGCCAGTGCCTGGGAAGATCAGGGTAAAGCTGCAGCAGCAATTGCTGTGCTGGAAAACACACAGATTCATTATGCGTTGTCCGCCGAACAGAACCGTTGGCTGCAACAGCGTCTGGAACGTCTGAGGTAAAAGGATGGAAGCTCCTAAAAAAGTCCGGCTGGGAGATTTGCTGCAGGAAAAAGGGCTGATTAACGAAACTCAGCTGATGCAGGCTCTGGCCGAACAAAAAAGAACCGGGAAAAAACTCGGCAGGGCAATTACCGACCTTGGGCTGGTGAATGAAGACGAATTACTGTCCGTCCTTGCTGGCCATCTGAATTACCCTTTTATTGATTTAAGCCGCTACCGTATTAATCAGGCTCTGGCCCTGCGTCTGCCGGAGACAACAGCACGCCGCTATCGCTGTCTGGTGTTATCGGAAGAACAGAATGGCCTGCTGGTGGGTATGTCTGATCCGATGGATCTGATGGCTATTGATGATCTGCAACGTATCCTGAAATTGCCGATCATGCCGGCTTTTGTGCGTGAGCAGGAATTACTGGAAGTTCTTGATGCCGTGTACCGGCGTCAGGAGCAGATGGCGAGCATCGCCGGTGAGCTGGAAGGGGAACTGCTCAGCAGCGATTTCGATATCGATGAAATGGCGATGTCGACAGATGTTAATGAAGCGCCTGTGGTACGTTTGCTGCAAAGTCTTTTTGAAGATGCGGTTCAGATTAAAGCATCGGATATTCATATCGAGCCGGAAGAAAATCAGCTGCGTATTCGTCTGCGTGTTGACGGTGAGTTGCAGGAACAGGTGATGAAAGAACGTCGCGTGGCTTCCGCACTGGTATCGCGTCTGAAAATCATGTCGGGGCTGGATATTTCTGAAAAACGTCTGCCTCAGGATGGACGTTTTA
>NZ_DJIO01000071.1:0-20013 GCF_002433655.1 Thalassolituus sp. UBA6592
AAAGCGAAAAGCTGGGGGGCGCCTTGCCGGCCCGGGGGATAAGTTCCCCCTGGAGGCATAAGGCTGTGCGGCATTAAAAGCCGCTTATAAAAAATCCGTTTTAAACTGTGGGACAGCAGTGGCTGATGCCGGTATTTTTTTGCGCACAGGACATTTAATTATTGTAAGTCTGTGACCAGGAAGGACGTGTTGTCGCATCGCCATAGTTAGTATTAGCGCCATAAAGCTGAAAGTTTGGATGGCCCGGGAAGTAGTTATTGGGGTGATCACCATTTTGTGTAAAGGAGATCAAACCACCATCGCCCCCCATATTCAGCCAGAAGCCCGGGGAAGTTACCTCAGGAGAAAAGCCCTGCACTTCACTCCACTGAATTGACCGGCTGCCCATACTGATAAAGAAGGCACTGGTATTATCCAGATAGTTCGACTGTACCGGGAACAACTGTGCCGTCGGCGATTCATCCAGAACACTTTCCGGATCACTGACCAGCAGGTTTACCAGCGCACCATTGACCGCATACAGAGTCAGATTAGAAGAATCCAGCCAGCCAATGGTTCGCACCCCACCAAGGAACGCTTCCAGTTCAAGGCTGCCCAGACCACCGATTATCGGCAGCTCGATTTCTGCAGTAATCGTAGGTTCGATAAAACCGGAGATTACATCAATAATATTGCCCTGATAGCCGTACGAGTTTTCCGCACCAACACGGAAGCCAACCAGCTGCTGTACACCACTGCTTTCGTCAAATGCAAACTCAATATAGGGGTTATCCTGCACAAAAGGGGTCAGCTCATATAAACCATCGCCAATATCAATTACCTGCCCCATGGTAATGTCCCGCAGTTTAATATCGACGCCGGCATCCGGCTCAAAGCCACCGGGATAGTCAAAAAAACTGACCGCCGCGCCGTGAGTCAGTAATGAGGATTCGTATTCAGCATCGCCAAGGCCAACCGAACCACAGGGGTTTGCGGTGCAGGCCCAGGCAATATTATCGTTGTAATCCACTGGCACTATGTTGTTGTAGCAGATCTTATCGCCGCCAGCACCACCGGTACAGTTGGTACCTTCCGGGCGCCAATAGCGCCCAAGAGCGAGTTCGTCTACGTTGGCATTGATTTCAATATGCGCCCCCATAGTAATACGCAACATATTCAGTTCTGAGCCATCGCCCTGTTTTACCAGGTTCTCGGACACTTCAAAAATTGCCTGCCCATAGGTCGCGGCCAGTTCACTTTCATTCATCAGCTGAAGGCTGAATACCGGTGAAGAAAGCAACGCGGTAAGTAGTGTGATGATTTTCAGAGTGTTCATTGTCATTATTTTTACTCTGTTGCAAATATGGTCATGGTTGATGCTGCCGGCAACTGTAGCGTGCCATCAATTTCGACGGCCATCAGGAAGCGGGAGCCCGGATTAACTTCACGATCCGTACTCATATAAATGCCATCGGTTTTCAGTTCATCGAATACAATTTCTTCCGGCAATGTCCACTGCAGTGCGCCGGTCTCAGCAGTCGGACCGAAGTCGCTGATCAGATCCAGCTGCAACCCCTGTATTTCCACCGCGCCGGTGAGATTGTCGACCACCAGCCAATATTCATTGTTGTCGGCATAATCTGCCGCAGTATTGGTATAACTGATGCGCGAGCCACTATCCAGCTCCACCCTTGCACTGATAGTGATACCAGCCTGTCCGGAAGATGCCGCCAGATCGGCCTCATCCATAACCAGCAGTTCAGCCTTCAAATCAGGAATCAGAGTTAAAAAAAGCAATCCGCCTAACGCCAGATGAGTTATTCTTTTTAGGTTCATGATTAAAGATCCTGAGTGGTAATAATCAGGCGCTGAATCTCAATGCCTTTAATTTCGACCACGTTCTGGTTGGGTACATACGGGATTTCGTTTCCTGGATTTGCCTGATTGTAGGCTGCGACCTGCTCGTTATAGATCACCGTTTTGGGAATAAAGGCCCGGTGTGAAACATTACTGATGGTCGATACAATATTGCCGTCTGCATCACGCAGAAAAATATCTTCATAGCCAGTAATCAGATCAGGGTCACTTTCATCACCAAATGCTATGGACTGGATGTAGATATTGCCCTGTGGCGCCTGAGCAACATCCTGCGGTAATCCGCCAATTTCAATACGCAATTGTGTCGTGGGTGCCAGCACATTCGGCACAGCGTCTTTCCAGGTACCGCGTTCGACCTGTGCGTATTGCACGGTGCTGATGGTTAATGGCTGATCAGCATTACCCAGCGGCAGGTACATATCGACACCACGCAGTTCAAGTGAACTGGCCAGCGCACCCTCCGGGTCTGTGGTCAGACGGATAACATCGGCCTGTAAACCTGTGGTCATTGCCAGCGACAGTCCACGATCACCATAAAATGGCTGCCCACCATACTGATAATTCGCCAGTTCAGCTGCCGATAAAGTTTCACCCTGGCCGCTGTGAGCCCATAAATAGGCCGATGTGCCGTAAAGTCTGACGCCCTCCAGGTCCGCATAGGTCAGAAAAGAAGCATTGGCTTCTGTGCTGTTGCGATTGGTATCGTTGATCATATCGACGCGAAAGTGCAGATCGAATTTATCTGTAGCCTGATCCAGCTCCAGTTCACGCTGAGCTGATTGTTCAGCGAATGATGTGCTTAAAAATGGCAGGTAGCTGACATCAACTGAATTGCTGTCGGTAAAGAAGTCCTGAGGCAATCCGCGATAGTAATCAATATCCGCACCTTCGCTTGCCGGCTCATAATAATGATCGGAAAAAGATGCAAAGCTGCGCTCCAGCTGTTGCAGGTCCGCAGTAGGAAAGCCCATATACAAAGCCGTGTGTGTGCGGTTACCGCTGACCAAAGATCCGTTACCCAGAGGATCAATCAAGCCTGTATGCCGTTCCGTTATTTCGCGGATATCAGCAATATAAAACGGATCATCGTAGGTACCAAAGCGCCCGGCCAGCATCCCACTTTCTTCTGTACTGCCACTTTTGTACATCCGCAACTCGCTGAAAATCATATAGTCAGGGTCAGGACCATCGGTCAGCTTAAGTTTGATTTTAAAGGACTCTGGATCACTGTAATCGGCAGAATTCAGCAGCACGTTATCGAATACTGCCGCAATCCCTTCACCGGTTACTTGCGACATCTCCTGATCATCCAGGGACTGCATGGCCAGTGCACAACCAGGCACCATCAATATGCAGATTATGGTTGGACATTTCATTGGTCGACTCCCCATGTGTAACGATCATCATTTCCGGAGCAGGAAAAGAGTCCGGTATCGCGCACATTAATTTGCTGTCCGGTGGATATCCGGCACCAGATTTCACTGCCGCCTGTCTCTTTAACGTTCAGAGAACCATTATCGTTTGTCAGCTCCCAGGTTTTCGGCCCACTGTTGCAATCGGTACGCAAAAGATCACCATCATTCGTGGCGCAGGCATTATCACCTTTATTAATCATGTATTGATTCTGTGGATCATAAGTCCATAACTCAGCATTCAGCACAGATGCAGAACAGTTATTGGCTTCGTAGCGTTCATCGCCCTCGTCCCAGGCAACACAGCGACTGCCGTCAAATATCAACCGGCGCCAGCGTGGCGCAGAACGGATATTCAGTATCTGCTCATACACTTCATCGGCATTGGCGATATTACTGTCAGGGCCACCCCAGACTGTCAGCAGAATCTGAGAGTTAATCTGGTTCTGATAAGTAAAAGGCAGCGTCAGGCGGGTAGAAAAAGAACGGGCAGCCTCTGCCATACCATCAGCATAAGCAAAACTGCCGCCGGTATTATCCAGCGTTGCACCGTTACTGCTGAGCAGCGACCAAGTGTAATTAATCTGCGCATGTTTCTTATTCACGCCTGTGCGTTCCGGTATCACCACAGACAGATCAACCTGACCTGAGGCACCGAGGAAATCATCAATTGCGTAGTAGGTTCCGGCCACAGACGTTGCGTTATTATTAACGGCAGATTGAGTAACCAGAATCTGATCATTCACACTGTTGTCATTGGTTATGACAAAATCGCGATAGGTCTGATTAACACTGCTATCCTGGTTTGCGTTACTGAGCGCCCCCAAACCGACAGTGCGCGTCGGCTGAGGATCGCTGAGAGTCACCCTCACGGTATAGTTGCTGTTACCGTTGAACAAAACATCTTTGGTACGGATAACAAGCTGCGATGACACAGGAATGCCGCCATAGCTGAAGCTGAGCGCCCCCGTACTGCCGGCAGGATCTGAATAACTGAAACTCAGATAATCAGCGTCGGTCTTACCGGAGGTTTTATTCAGAACTTCAACGCTGCGCACAACAGTAAAATCGGTTTCCGGATTTCCGGCCCGGTCAATATCCACTGTTAACAGCTGACCTTCATACACAGTTGCTGATGTATCTTCCACAGTCAGCAGAGCCGGGCTGGTCACATCAACCAGTGTCAGAGTGGCAGAGGCCGCTGTAACATTTTCATCGTGACCATCGCCGTTACTTGGAAGCACAGACACAACGACCTGCTCGTCGTCTTCCTGATAATTATCGTTCACCAGCGTAAAGGTAATGATCTGGGTTTCAGAGGAAGGCGTTGCCGTAACAGTCTCCGTCAGAGCTGGCCAATACAAGGCAGCAGTATTGGTGAAGTCTGCTGCGCCAGTGTTTGCTGTTACCGGGCTGACCGATACAGAAAGTTCTGCTGCCGGTGCATAAAGACTGGTGTCTGTGCGCACAACAGCGAGTTCACACAGCAATCCGCCGGCAGCCGGTTGCAATTCAGCCGGCACTGTTGAATCTGTATTTGGCTCCTTGCAACTGAAACTGTCAGCAGCAAAGGCAAAATCACCGGGTTCATAATCACGAATAATCAGACTGGCCTGATCCTGCTCTGTGAGCAGAGGATCAAACAGTACTTCATCGTAGTTAAGACTGACAATAGTCACCGTCAGTACTTTATCGGCGACGCCAATATCCGCGTTATCGATAGCCTGTAGCGCGAAACACCGGGCACTGCTGTCACCGTCAGCAAAAAATACACTGCCCGTCGAAGCAGTGGGAATAATACTGCCGGTAACATATTGATAGTCGATATTTTCAACCGCAGTTCCTGACAGCTGATAATTAACCGTTACATCGCCTGCAGAACCTGACTCGCGGACGATACAAAGACTGTAGGTATCGGTACTGTTTTCAGTGAGGATATTATTGTCTGGTGCCGTAACAGAGAAATTCCCGAAAGGATTCGGCGTCAGGTCATTCAGGCGCAGCGTATGCACCGCAGGCTCAGCACTGTCAGCAGCAGAATAATCGACGATGTTAAAGCGGGCGGTTTCAGTACCTTCACGGATACCGTCATCTGCAGTATCGCGATTGACAGTAAAACTCTGAATGCCACGGCTACCTGCCGGCCAGGTTACCGCCAGACCTGTTCCTGGTGTGTAACCACCAGCAAAGGCTAGGTCGGCAACGTCCGCTGGCGTCACCAGATCTGCCTGAGAGCCAGGTGTGGCAGTACTGATGGCAGCATTGAGATCCACATAGACGGTCAGTGCATCTTTGCTGCCGCGGCGACGTTCGAGATTAATAGTAACGGCGTTATCAGTTGCTGCATATTCATCCGCAAAGGATGATGTCTCTGTAAACGCGACTTCACCAACAGGCGGTGGCGGAAGAATCTGCTCCCTTTCCTGCTCCGACAGTACGCGATTGTAAATCTGAACATCATCCATCAGGCCGACAAAAGAGCGCGAAGCCTGGGGCGTATTACCTAAATAGAGATTACCGCTGTTAGCCTGTGATAACTCTCCGGCGCCATAGTCAAAGCTGTTGATTAATTCGTTGTCGATGTAAACATCAAAGCCATCCACACGCTTTACGAAAACAAAGTTCAGCCACTGCTGATTCAGCAGAGTGCTGGCAGTCTGTACCTGAACTGCTGTATTGGTCGCCTCAGAAACTCTGAGAGTATCGCTGTTTTCCTGCAGCCAGAACGCGGGCTGACGTGCAGCATTGGCATCGCCTTTTTGCAATAAACCACGCAGACCACTGCCACTCCCCGGCTCTTCAATACTGAAGCGGAAAGCAACTGTGTAAGCATCCGCGGGAATATTCAGCCCAGCCTGAAGGTCGACCGCAACGCCGGGCACCACCATAACATCGGTTTCCGACAATGACAGTGCACCGTCAACAACAGCTGGAAATGGATTGGCGCTGGTATTAAGCGCATCGTGACCATTACCGCTGATATCCCGCTGCGGCTGTGCATCGGAATTAAAGTCATAATGGGCAACCAGCGGCGATTTAATTCTTACCGTAACAAACGCTTCTGACTGTGCAGGTGCTGCGGTGCCGGGGGGAATATCGGTTACGTTAAGCTTAAATGTGAGAAGAGCATCCTGCTGCAGTAGCAGCGGCGCATCATAGGAAGCGGTTACCGTTGCAGTCCCGGAAGGCCCTGCTGTCAGCGTATTATTGCTGACCACAACATCGGAATCTGCCGGATTGGCAAAGCGGCTGTCGGCAACCAGTTGCCATTGCGCCGATGCAATTCCCTGCTCTTCATCGTCCGCCAGAAAAGCCGTTAACAAAACACCGGTCTGTTGCTCATTTACCTCCAGAGGCGTCAGGGATGTGTCTGCTACCGCCGGAAAATTGGTCTCAGCACCATTAACCTGCCAGTCACCGTCTTCGTAGCGATCATGAGCGTTAATCCAGACCTGCTCCAGCCCTTCGAGTTCCATTGCCAGTTTAAGCCGCGCATTCTGTACCGCATCGACCGGTGCTGCAAAGCTCCAGTCCTCATCTGCAGTGTCGAGAGCATCACAGGCAGAAAAGCCGGAGGACCAGCGCATATCGCTGGTAACTGCCACATTCACGATGCGCCATTGATAACCATTGGTGCAGGCGAAACCACGACTGACAGCGGACGCCGCTGTGTATTTACAGGCATCGGCCTACCAGGTTCCTGCACCTTCTGTAACACGGTCAAAATAAGCACAATCGTTATCTTCATCGAGCAGAGATTCTGTCGCCCAGTCACTGTAAACCTGATAAGGGCGCCAGCTGCCTTCCACTTCCTGATCGCTCATATTGAGCCAGACATCCTGTCCAAAAGTCGCTACTTCAGCGGCTAACGCCTGCTGACTCAGGGTCGCCGACTGATTACCAAAGGCATGGGGCGCAAAAAATTCACTGCCGGGAAATTCTGCAGCGCATACAGAAAAACCACGGGACCAGACACCGGCGGTGGATGTTATAAACCATTCAACGTTGCTGCCGGTAAGTTTGCGGCAGGCAAAGGCCGCTTCTTCCACCAGACATTTAGCCGCATACCATTCACCGTTGGTGCTGATACGTGCACAATCACGATTGCCCGTGTTAACCGGTTCATTGTCTGCCCACCATGCATAGCGCAGACGATTAGCAATCCACTGCGATTCCAGCCCGGTATCGGTCAGGTTAATCCATACCGTGTTACCACCCAGCTGTGCCAGAAGTTCGGCCAGCTCATCCGGTGTGCGCGGCACGGCAAACATCGCATTCTGATTTTCACAGGCGGCAAAGCCGTCCTGCCATTGCCCGGATGTTGATGATGCAATACTCCAGTCACCATCAAAACAGGCATAATCGTATTCCCGGTTGCATAGCACGTCGGACCAGCGACCATTACTATCCAGCAGGGCACAATCGGAATTATTGTAATTGGCAAATTCAGGCTTCTGCCAAAGCCCCAGTTTCAGGCGATCTGCAAACCAACGGTTATTCTCACTGCTGATGTTGCTTACGTAATAGTAATTCAGCCAGGTATTCTTAACCTGTGCTGGAGAGTTGCGTATTGCCGTATCAAGCGCCTGCTCCTCTGCTGCCGTTACCGGAGCAGAAAAATAATAGGCGCGACCGAATTGATCCTTACATAAGCGGTTGCCGCGTTCATACGACCAATAGTCATCACCTGTCTGTGGCACAATCTGCAGGGAACCATTGACCAGCGCTCCGGCAGAAGTAGCCACCTGCCAGTCTGAGCCATTAAAGCACGCATAGTGAGCAGCACCAGCTGTGCAGCTTGCGCTGCGCCATGGGTTATTCTGCCCCGCGGCTACCGAGGTTTTAAATACGCAGACGTCCTGTGGCTCACGGCCCGGATAAGGTGACAGCCAATTGGTATAGGGCAGATTTTTACGGAATTTTTCGCCGCTACCTGTACCATTCTGATTATCTTCATCACCACCATCGGTAATATTTAACCAGACTCTGTTAATGGCATTTGCCGATTCCAGGCTGGCCTGTAAACGGGCAAAGTCGAGCTGAATAGCATCCGCCAGCGTCAGAGGTACAGCGAATACAAAACGGCTGCCGTATTCGATAAAACAATGACGGTGACCATCGGCGGTATTCTGAATAAGCCCTTTTTCTCTGGTTACCTTCCATTGATAGCCATCAGTACAGGCCCAGGAATATTCTGCAGCCCCGCTGCAACTGATGTCATACCAGTCTCCTGCGGCATCCTGATATACACAGTCTTCGCCATTAACGGTGGTACTTTCCTGAGCAGCTGTCAGGCCGCCGTTGTCAGGCTGTGCCGGCGCCCAGGCAGGGTACGCTGAAATATTTGCAGCATTGGTAAGCCACTGCCCTTCCTTAACAGTGTCGGTAGCATTAATCCAGACTTCACTGACACCCCCCATAGCATTACGGGCAGCAATGTTTTCGTTATAGGTTTGAGGGGCAGCAAATTGCCAGCCGCTGCCCAGATCCTGACAGGCCGCTACGGCCTGAGAAAAATCATCAAGTGAACCAGAGACAATGGATACAGCCCAATTATCACCGTCGCGGCACAGGTACGGGCGATTATTGGACGTGTCACAACCTTCGTCGGCCCAGCTGCCGGCGCTGTCATTCATCAGTAAGGCACAGTTTTCTGAGCTGCCGCCATCGGGTTGTGCATTTCCCCAGTTCGGTAACGCAACACGATAGTCATTCCATTGCCACTGCGCCGCATTCCGCAAACGGTTACCATTAATCCAGACATCGCCACCACGCCCGGCGAGACTGGCGTCATGCTGCATACTCAGCAGAGAATCCATTAACCGTGGAGCAGAAAATAATAATCCGGATGCCATATCATCACAGACAGACTGTGCATTACTGAAATCCAGCAGGTCTGTTTCAACATCCGAAAATGACCAGATGCTGCCAGAACTGCAGGCAACCGGTAATTCGTCACTGCAGTCACGGGCACGCCACAACCCGGTGGTCAGATCAGCCGAGACACACAGTTCACTGTTCGCTGTTGATGGCTGATCAGCCTGCCAGTTATTGATGCTGCGATTAAGCTGCCAACGATCTTCATCCGCAGTGTCACTGGCATTAATAAACACCTGAGTCACCGACAATCCCGCCATGACATTAAGCAGATCATTTTTCTGCGCAAGCGTCACAGGCGCATAAAATTTATAACGGCCATCAAAGGTGCTCTGGCAAATATTGGCGAGTGATTCAAAATCTCCGCCCGTGTAAGCAGCCGGAGTTATCTGCCAGTTACCATTATTGCCCTGGCCAGGATCAAAACAGGCAACAGGTAAAGAGCCAGAACAGGAAACGTCATCCCAGTTGCCAGCAGACTGTTGCACAGCACAATTTTCCGCACTGCCACCATCGGGTGAACCCTGCGCCCAGAAAGGTGCCAGAACATCCATCCCAAGGTTGTAGACGAAGGTGCCTTCATAACGCTTATCGTTGATGTTTATCCAGACGCCTTCGGTATAGCCTTGCCCTATGGCTTCAGCTAACAGTTCGCGGGTTTGCTGAAATGAAATCGGTGAAGCGAAAACAAAGTTACCGGCAACACCATCCTCTTCAATAGCAGCACAGGCAGCAAAGGCTGCGACCAGATTTTCCGGATACTCATCATCTCCGCCGATAGAAGTGGCTACCGGAGATACACGCCATTGATATCCGTTGTAACAGGCAACATGCTTCACCGTCGCACAGGAAGTGTCATCCCAGTTGGCATAGGTCGCGTTTTCACTGGCATCGGTGTAGAGCTGCACGCAGTCGCCGGTGTTATTGGGCTCCACTGGAGCGAACAGTGAATAGCTGGCAAGGTTTTCCTTTTGTGCGGCGGCAAGATCCAGCGACGCGCCATCGCCGTAGCGAACCCAGGGGCCGGGTAAGAATTCATAATCGTTGTCATAAACATCGTAAAATGCCAGCTGCCGCAAATCACCACCCGGTACAGGCTTTTTATAACCACCATTCCAGATCCAGCTGACCGTATCTTGTGTGTATCTGAGATTAATCCATGTACGTGCACCATTGCCTTCAGCACGGATCAGATCAGCAACCCGCGCCCGCTCATATTCACTCTGAGGCGCTGCCAGATAATAATTACGATAAGGGTTGTCCGCTTTATCATCGTTATCCGGACGCGCACAGACATCCAACACTGCGTTAGCAAAAATATGGCTGGCGTTTCGGATTATCCAATCATTGCCATCGGTACAGGTCAGAAAAGCGGCAGAAGCGCAGTCAACATTCAGCCACTGCCCGTCACTCTGACGTGCAACCACGCACAGCCCCTGAGTGGTATCGGGAAATCCGGTCGCCCAGCTGAATATGCGCTGGTTAAGCATCCAGAAACCTTCAACCTTCTGATCAGAAGCATTTATAAACGCACTGGTTGATAACACATTATTAAGCGCAGACTGTTCCTCAGCCGTTCGTGGTGCGGAAAACTGATAGTTAATGCCAAATGCCTGCTGGCAAATCTGATGAAAGCGATCGATATTGGTAAACGAATGTTGTGCAACCGTCACCTGCCAGTTATCAAAGCTGGCATCTGAGCAGACAACCGCTCTCTGTTCTGTGCAGGCAATATCGTTCCATTCACCGTTACTCTGCACTTCAGTGCAGTGTTCACCGCTACCCGCATTATCAGGCTGGGTCGCCGACCAGAAGGGTGCAAAAGCACTCGCTGACGTTGCATTGATTAACCAGGTATTTTCACTGCCGGAATCTGTGGCATTAATATAAACCGTACTGACACCTGCCAAATTCATTGCCGCAATCAGCAGATCCCGCTGCTCTGCAGTCACTGGTGCGGCAAAGACGGTATTTAACGGGCAACTGACAGCCGAAAAGTTACTGGAATTTCCCAGAACCCAGTCTGTGCCATCAAAACAGGCAGGACGATTGCTGTTGCCACAATCGACATCATTCCAGCCACCGGCAGCCTGTTGTGTGGCGCAGTCTTCGCCGCCGGAATCGTTTGGCTCGCCGTTATTCCAGAATGTCAGCGTATCGGCATTAACCGCCTCAATCTGCGCAGGCGACAAAGCGCTTACAGCCCCGGTATCAAACCAGACCGACGCACCACTGCTGTTAACTGCAGCAGTACTCATTAAAGGCTGTAAAGCTAAAGTAAAAAGTGTGAGTAGTTTTTTATAATTCTTATACATAAATTGTCTCTACTGCAGCGGTTCCACGCGGAAATAACTGCCCGGTTGCAGTGAAATATTGTTCATCACGATACGTCCGGTCTGCCCCTGCTGAACCGATCCATCGCCCATACGAATCTGATTGATATTCAGATCCATACTCTGATCAACGATACCAACATGCAGGCCCTTTTCTGTCTGATCAATGGTCTGAGATAAAGAGAAATTATTCATCACCACCTCAGCGGTCAGCTGTGGCTGTGGATTACCTGAGCCGTCATCATCATCTTTTATGGTCAGTTCAAACGATGTGGTGCCGGCCATGGTGAGATCCATTTGCATACCTTCAGAACCGGCGCCCGGCAGGGTATACAGCTGCAGATCAAGGCTGTCGCCATTCAGGTTAAGATTTTCGATGGCAAACGTTCCCATACTCAACCCCGGAGAGGAGCCATCTCCGGCACTGAAATATACAGCGCCAATCATCAGATCCAGATCATTCACATCGAATACGGAGGTACTGATACCTGAGGTAAAACCTGTATCAATAAAGTCCAGGGTATAGCTCAGTTCACCATGAGTATTCAGCGCAACATCGCTGAAATTAATTCGCTGATTACCTGTGCGGTAGAAAACATTTCCAGCCGTCATATCGAGATTTATTTCACCACGAATACCATCAACACCATTGCCATCAATACCTGTGCCATCATTGGCCCGCACGGTAAAGTAGCCGGTATTCACGCCCAGGTCAGAAAAGCCAAGACCACCAAAGTTATTCGCGCCGAACAGACTGGCGCCTGCAGCATCCAGTAAGGAAATATTGCGGATTTCAAAGCTGCCACTGGTTTCCCCTATTTCCAGTTTCAGCTCATCACTATTACCGCTGAGAAAGAGTTCACTGCGAAATGCATATTCCCCTGGCGCCGGCAGAAAGACGATATCCGTTGAAAAAGTGACACCGTCTTCATCAAACTGATAAGTCAGGCCACTGCCTTCTTCCATAACTGTACGGAAGCCCACTCTCGCACCGGCGCTGTCGTTCAGCAGAACCGTTTCAAGATAACTGTCGCCGATAAATTCCCACATGGAAAAGCGTGCGGCGCCAAACAATGTGCGGCCACTGAGCGAAATCCGCCCTAATTCCAGATCCAGAGTATCGATGTCACTGGTACGGATACTGACATTGCCATCAGCGTCGATATCAATGTCCGTTCTGAAAGTATCTGCACCAATAAAGTTACCATTCACATCCGTCATATAAGTGCGCAATTTCAGGCCATCAACAGCAATATAATCTTCACCCTGACCGTCGCGGTCTTCTTCGGTAAAACGTATTTCGCCAGTAGAAAGCAATGCGCCATCGGGATGCTGTGTCGTGGTTTCAATGGTGATGCCGGATTGCCCTGCGACCCTTGCCATACTGGCATCATCCATCGCCTGTAACGCCTGCACATTTTTTATCTGAGCATACGAAACTAAAGCGACCGTAAATAACAGACCCGGAGCATAGAAACGATTTTTCATATCAATGCCCCTGAACCTGTAAATAACTGTTATTGGATATATTCAGCTGCATATCCATGGTGCCGATACTCAGCGACTGACGCTGTGCATTACTGGTATCTGCCACCCGGTTACTGCGCAACATAGTGATATTCTCGATCAGTACATTAGCACTGGCACCACTGCTGGCATCCTGACGATCAAAATCGAACACCAGACCACGTTCGCCATCGACATTCATACGCAGGCCGTTCACTTCGATATTACTGAGCGCGGTAACGGAAGCGGATAATTCATAAATATCCGATGTCAGATAATCGCCACTGACTTCACCGGCGATATAAACAAAATCCAGACTGGAACCGGCGGTTACGGCAGCATCAAATTCAAGTCCATACTGATCTGCCTGACTGGCATTTTTTATTAAAAGGTAGCCACCGGGCTGGAGAGCAATGTTGCGGAAAGCCAGACTGTTTAATACATCATCGCCGACACGGACATTGTAAAAGTTGATATTGCCGCCGGTCGTCGTAGGCAGCCCCATACGCAGGCCATCAGAGACCAGATCAAAAGAAATATTATCGAGAAACAATCCGCCGCTGGCGCTGTTATACGGGTCGCTGAAATCAACGGTAGTGGTCAGCCGGGTTCCTTCATCCTCGATCCAGGTTTCGTACGACATGGATGCCGGAATATCCACATCCAGCGTCAGGCCATTACCTTCATTGCCTCCGGCAAACAGGTAAGTAAGCAAGGCATCACCCGGACCGATACGGAAATTCCCCTGCCCATAACCACCAAGGCTTTCACCATTAATGCTGATGGATTCAATCTGAACTTCAATCGGCAGATCACGGTTGGTAAACACCAAAGCTTTCTCACCATCGACATCGCGGACTTCAAGGTCCACCTGTACCGGCCGGTTGGTCTGGGTATAGATACGCACGGGTGACAGAGTGAGTTCGCCCAGCGGACCGCCATCCAGGCCGTCGTCATCGATGTAGCTGATGGTATCAACGCTGGCATCAAACTCAGAGGTATACCTGAGCCCCTGTGCCTGACCTGTGACTTCAGCCAGCGCCTGTTCATTGAGCGCTTCCAGAGCAGCTACGGACGGCACCCAGCAAAAGGAAAGAGATGATGTCACAGTTAAAACGCCGAGCGTCCGACAGCACAGTAATGCCATCTGAATCTCCCTGATATTATTTTTGTTATACGTATTCAGACTGTGGTGATACGAACGTGCAAGATAACAGAACTGAAACGACCGTGCTACTTAACGGATATTGATGCGGGCGTCAGCTAATACAAAAGAATTGAAAATAAGGCTTTTAAAACAACAACTTACCAGGAACATAGTCATAACCAACAGATGCCGTAAGGCAAAAGGGTTATATGCCAGATAAGCCAACAGCCTGTAATTTATCCGTTAAGGACACAAGACAAAGCCCTGTGCAGGTGCCAGGCGTGAAGTGTCAGAGCCGGGTGCTCAGAACAAAGGGATCATTAAGGACTCGCACACGGCGAATCTTCAGCGCCACCGCGATAGCCGCTCGCACCTGATGCATAAGCAGGATAACGGCGTAACAGGGCAGCGGGCATAAAAACGCGGGCAGCTGGATAACCAGGCCCGCGCAATAAAGCGAAGCAGCAACGAATCAGCCCTGAGACAGCAACTCGCGCAGATCAAGAATTGCTGCATTGGCGCGGGAGATATAAGACGCCATCACCAACGAATGGTTAGCAAACATACCAAAGCCACTGCCGTTCATAATAACAGGAGCCCACAGAGGTTCCTGGGTGCCTTCCAGCTCACGGATAATCTGACGCAGGCTGACCATGGCATTTTTCTTTTCGAGAATATCTTTGAAGTCTATCTCGATGGCTTTCAGCAGGTGCAACAACGCCCACGATGAGCCACGCGCTTCGTAGAACACATCATCAATTTTATTCCACGGGGTTTTCACCATCTGATCTTCGCCGCTTGGTGTGGATTGCTTAGCGGCAGAATCACCAGCCAGATCGGTATTCAGGCGCTGGCGGCCAACAGATGCACTTAAGCGCTGAGACAGGCTGCCGAGACGCGTTTCCACATCCTGCAGCCACTGACGCAGGTTATCTGCCCGGGCATAAAACTGCGCCGTTGGTTCCGCCGGATCGGCAAGACGACGCAGATAATTATTCAAAGCCTTCAGACCACGGTCATACTCAGCTTCGGTGGACGGCACCGCCCAGCTGTCGCTGTCAAAGTGAAACTGCGGCTCGGCAATGGCAAGATCGCGATCTTCGGTGGACTGGCTCTGTGAACGACTGAAGTCTTTACGCAGCGCCCGGGAAAAGTCCCGCACCTGCACCAGCACGCCATACTCCCAGTTAGGGATGTTATCCAGCCACAGACCCGGCGGGAAAATATCGTTGCTCAGGTAACCACCGCGTTTGTGCAGCAGAGTATCGGTGACTTCCATCAGAGTGGAGGTGGTGGTGAAACCAATAACGTTTTCCAGCCCCATCGCCGCAGCACGCTGATCTGCGCGTTCTTTTACCGCAAACGGCTCCGGCTCAGTACTCCAGAAGAAACCTACCACCAGCGCAATCAGCAGATACACCACCAGCGCAACTGCCAGCAAACCACGACCCAGACCACCATCGGCCCACCAGTCGCGCAGACGCTCCCGGTAATCCTGAATCCGCTCTGATAACTGCCCCATTTACCAATCCTTAAAACTTATAACCTGAGTGCAAGACTAACCCCCCGGCGTTGCCTGAACAAGTGCATACGCGCCATGTTGTCGCTGCAAGTAAAAAAGCCCGCGTAAAGCGGGCTTTTTCAACGTAAGCAATCACTTACCAACGATATTACATGCGGTAGTTAGCCTGCAGTGAAATACCAATTGCGGAGTTATCGAACTCGCCGTTCAGGTTGGCAGGCTGAATCTGATCGTCGTTAATGTCGTGATCGTATTCATCCACTTTCACTTTATCCATGATCAGGTAAGCCAGAGACGCGTCAAAGGACCAGGCCTGAGTCATTTCATAGGTTGCACCGACGGTCAGCCAGTTACGGTCGCCATCCGGTACACGGGCGGTACGGTGGGCATTATCCACTGGTGACGGGTCAAAAGCGTAACCGGCACGTACAGTCCACTCTGGGTTAATAACGTAGTCAGCACCGAGGGCAAAGGACCAGGTATCATTCCAGTCTTCCAGAATGTGGCCGATATAGTTCTCACCCAGGCCAGCGATATCATCAATGATGCCTTCATCGGTAGCGATCACGTCAAAGTGCTTGAACACTGACCAGTCGGTCCAGGTCGCGCCGGCTGTCACGCGCAACGCGTCGTTATATTGATGCGCCAGACTGAAGGTCGCTGAGCGCGGTGTAGTCAGAGGCACACGGGCATCCTGTTTATCAACACTGCCAGTGGCCGGTTCACCATCAATGGTCAGTGGCACAGAAGAACCCGACAACGCAGTTACCACGGCACTGGTATCCGCCGGTGCAACGATGCCAGCCTGAGAGCTGTAGGCCATCACGCCTTCGCTCTGCTTGAATTCCGCTTTGCCTTCCAGCTCAAAGTCGAGCTCGGAGCGGTAAGCAAAACCAAAGGTGGTTGCTGGCGTAATATCCCACATAAAGCCGAAGTTCCAGCCATAACCGGTATCGTCACCGGATACTTCGAACTCGTTTTCATAACCACGGTAGTCTTCCGGGTTAATGTTGGTTTGGCCGTTGGCATAGGCACTGTAAGCAGCTGCCAGAGGAACCAGATCCAGTTCTTTGCTCAGCAGACCGTAGGCATACACCATGTCGATACCGATACCGAAAGAGAAGTTATCAGTCAGCTGGTAAGACATGCTTGGCTGGAAGTCGATGGTCAGCAGCTTAGTGTGACCGGCAAAACCACCGGCAATCGAGCCTTTTTTGTATTCGGTTTCAGTGCCGAACGGGACAAAAATACCGAAACCGACTGCGGCTTTGTCATCCAGCTTATGCACCAGATAGCCGAACGGAATCAGCTTGTCTTTCATGTAGTTGCCGCCGTCGTTATAAACACCGGCTTCACCGTATGGAGCGGTAGCACTGGCGGGCAGGTTACTTGGTACACCGGCAGGGTCAGTACGCACACCGTCGAGGTCACCGTTCAGCGACAGGTAAGTAAAACCAAAGCTGGCCTGAGAAGTTTTCAGGCGGCTCATACCAGCCGGGTTGAAAAACACAACGGAAGCGTCGTCGGCAACAGCAGCACTGCCGGCAAACGCGCGGCCAGAGGCTTTTGCAGCCTGTTCGTTAACTTTATAGCCTGATGCATGAACAGCAGCGGAGAACACAGACGCGGCGGTGATTGCCACAGCCAGACGGGAAGCGTGTTTAAACATGAAGTCACCCTGTTGGTTGATATAGCGACAAATGCCAGATGCCGGCAATTGTTAATTTTGTTTTTCTCTGTCGGCGGCAGTATGCCAATCCAAACGGGCCAATTTGTAACATCTGGTAACTGCAGAGTAACTATTTGAAATTATCTGGACTAAAAAACAACGATTTGAACATTCATGTTCAATTGCTCAGGTATTGGTCAGACAGTGAGCGACTGAGTAGTCACGGATAGTGACCTTATGCCCTGCTCCGATATACTGCGCATTTTGCTCCGGCCAGAATAATGACTCCCACACAGCTGACACCAGTGGCCATCGCCCACACGCCATTTGCCGAAAAATTCGCCATTCCCCGTCAGCCGATGCTGGCACCGGCCGCCACAGCCATCATTGAACTGCTGCCGCCCTACGATCAGCCGGAGGCGTTGGATGGTCTGCAAGGCATCAGCCATATCTGGCTGCTGTTTCAGTTTCATCAGGTAGCACAGGACACAGCGCCGCGGCTGAAAGTTCGCCCGCCACGTCTTGGCGGCAACCGCAGCGTCGGGGTATTCGCCTCACGCAGCACGCACAGACCCAACGGCATTGGCCAGTCTGTGGTTAAGCTGGAGCGGATTGAAGGTCACAGATTATGGGTATCCGGAGTGGATCTGCTGGATGGCACCCCCATCATTGATATCAAGCCTTACGTGCCCTACTCCGACAGTATTGCCGGTGCTTACAACGACATAGCGCCGCATGCGCCGGACAGCATCAGGGTGGAATGGTCAGATGAGGCCCTTAGCCAGGCCGGAAAAGAAGAACTGCGGTTGCAGCAACCGGTAAAAGCATTAATTGAACAGTGCCTGGCTCAGGATCCGAAACCTGCCTACCAGAACCCTGCACCAGAGCGCCGCTATGGAGTGCAACTGTGGGACATCAACGTTACCTGGCATTACCCGGAGGCAGAAACCATCCGCGTGCTGAGCGTCAGCCCAGCTGATAAACGCGCTGAATAAAGGACTCCAGCCCCTGTTCGCGGAAGCGGGGTTCCTGATCAATCAACTCCCGCTCATCCACAACAGACACCGTCATTGCCTGCCCGTAGTGCTGTTTAACCTCTGCATCACTGACGGCAAACGGCGGGCCGTTACGCTTGTTCTGATCATAGTCCAGAGTGATCAGCAGCTGCGGTGCCCGGTCGCTCAGCTGCAGCAGGTGTGAACTGTACGCACGGCGCATCTCATCGGGTAACGCCACGATTGCGGCACGGTCATAAACGGCAGCCACCGTCTGCCCGGTCAATTGCTGAATATCGTCCGCACGCACACTGAAAAAGTCTCCGGCAATCAGCAACACGCCCTCGCCCTGATAAACGACGCGCTCAGCCTGCCGGGTTTTGCTGATTTCAATACCCGCCGCCTGACGTAATTCTTCTGCCAGCTGATCCAGTGCCAGCTCACTCAGCTCAATACCAACGACGTAATGACCCTGACGGTGCAGCCAGATAAGATCCAGACTCTTACCGCACAAGGGCACCAGCACCAGACCGCCATCCGGCACATTCATCTGCGGCCAGTATTTGAGCAGCATTTTATTTTCTTCATTCAGATGAAAACCAATTTCCATCCGTTCCCATTTGTCATGCCAGAAATCGTGTTGCATAGCGGATGTGAGGACCTTATCTGGTTGGTGTTCTTTCAGAAACAGCCGTTTGGCTTATGCCCTTGCCGTCTGTTCTTTCACTTTTATTTTTTGCGCCAGTTTTCCACGTTCAGTGCTCTGCGTCTCTCCAGACAGTCACTCCAGACAGTCACTCCAGACACTCACTCCATACAGCGAGCTCGTTGCCTCCCGGCTCGCGGAAGTGAAAGCGTCTTCCCCCCGGGAAAGTAAACACCGGGCGGGTAATAACGCCGCCGGCCTGAATAACTTTCTGTTGCGTCTCAGTCAGATCAGCGCTGTAAAACACCGGCAGAACGTGGCTGCCCGGGGAATATTGCTGGCCCGGATCAAGGGCAAAGAAGCCACCATCGAGGCCTGCTTCACCCGCAAAAAAGGCGGCATAAGAGTCGCCGTAGTCGGTAAAATACCAGTTAAAAACCTGAGTAAAAAAGCATTTACTGGCGTTAATATCCAGCGTCGCAAACTCAAGATAATTCAGCTTCGTATCGGGCTTCATGCTGATACCTCCGTGCCGTCAGCAATCTCTCAGCAATCGTTCAGGAACGCTGAATGAGCACTTTAACAATACCAAGATCTCAACTCCGTAATTTATTGTATGACCGGCTGAATATCGGGACAGGCGGTTATTAATGACAGCAGTCTGCAGGCCCGCACAGCCGGCTGGACACATAACAACAAAGCAATAGCGTCAGGCTTCCTGTTCTGCCAGTTCCGCACGACGGGTAATAACCTCTGGCGTGTTCACTTCAATCCAGTCTGCCAGATCAGCTACTTTTGCCGCTACCTCTTCACCGGCATCGGTCAGGCTGTATTCCACAAAGGGTGGCACCACGGGGTATTGCACTCTGACAACGAATCCGTCTTCTACTAAAGCATGGAGGCTTTGAGCCAGCATTTTTTCGCTGACGCCATCCATTTTGCGGCGCAATTCGCTGAACCTGTGTGTTCCGCTGCGCAAAGCAATCAGGATCAGAACCCCCCAACGACTGCATACGTGTTTCAAAATTTCCCTTGAAGGACAAGGACTT